>JAIMBL010000144.1 GCA_023511615.1 Leptolyngbyaceae cyanobacterium HOT.MB2.61 | reverse complement strand
ATCCCCAAAGGCGGCTCCCTTAAAAGGTTGAGCATGGATGAGGATAGGATTTTCTAGCCTTGACTACACCTGCATCTAATTCAAATAGGGTAAGGGGGATTTGTGTATACACGGTAGCTGCGTCGGGGAGGGGTTAGGGACAGGTCAGAGTAGTTTCAAGCGGGTGTGGAATCCCTGGCTGTGGCCCCCACATCTCCTTAAATCCAGTGCCCTGAGCAAGCTGGCGACAGCTATAAATCAAATTCGATTAGAATTAAGACTGCACTAGCATTGGTTCGGGCTCAGACGTTGTTGGGAACTCAAGTGGATCGTAGCCAAGCTGTTGGGTGATGCGTTCTCTGGCTAATACACGATATTCCCAAAAATGTTCACCAGCAGCACACAACCCTAGATAGGTAGTAAAAAGGCGTGGTTTTCTGCACAGAATGAGCCACAGTTGGCACCAGAACTGCCTGCGGATTTTAGGGCGACGGATACCCTGATACCAGATGAGTTTGGCAACCAATTGTATCCCTTTGTCTAAAGGAAGTTGCCTCACTTGCTTTTGATATTTTAGGAGACGAATTTTGAGACATTGTTCTAGACAACGTCTTAGATAGTTTTGAGGTTCATATAAAGTCCAGAAACCTTCAACATATTCTCTGGCGATCTCTGCAATGGGTCGGGTTGGAATGAAATTCATCAAGGTGTTCTGATCACCTGTTGGGTGGCTTTTGTCCTCGATTAAACGCTGCTCTTTTTTCAGTCGAGACCAGAGTGCTGTGTTGGGTGGAGCCTGAAGGATCCCCAACATGGGCTGAGGGATGCTGGTTTGCTCAACGAAGGCTTGAATGCGATCGCCCGCTCCTGCTCTCTCTCCATCAAAACCGAGAATAAACCCTGCGTAAATCAACAAACCTGCCTGATTAATTTTGTAGCAGGCTTCTACAAGAGGATTACGGGTATTTTGCAGTTTGCGGGTAACTTGTAAGCTGTCTTGGTCAGGGGTCTCGATGCCAAGGAAAACAGCATAGAAACCTGCTTCACCCATCAATTGGAGCAATTCATCATCCTCTGCCAAATTGACAGAAGCTTCTGTAATAAAGGTAAACGGATAATTGTGCTGTTGCATCCAGGGAATCAACTCCCGCAGAAAGCGTTTCACATTGCGTTGATTGCCAATAAAGTTGTCATCTACGATAAAGAGTGAGCCGCGCCAACCCAGGTCGTAAAGGGTTTGTAACTCAGCCAGAGCCTGGCTCGGCTCTTTAGTACGGGGTTTACGGCCATAGAGAGAAATGATGTCACAAAATTCGCAGTTGAAGGGGCACCCACGCGAAAATTGGATTGCCATCATCAGATAGGCATTCCGCTGAAGTAGTTCAAAGCGTGGTATTGGGCTTTGGGTCACATCTGGTTTCTCGATGGAGCGAAAGATCCCTTGAGTTTTACCCTGGCAAAGTGCTTCCAGGAATTGGGGAACAGTCATCTCCCCTTCATCCAGAATCAGGAAATGTGCTCCAGCATCCAGAGCATCTTGAGGAACAGAGGTGGGATAGGGTCCACCTACAGCTACTTTCTTGCCTAACTGGAGAGCTTTTTGAATCAATGCATGGAAATCTGGCTTCTGCGCAATCATGGCTGAAAGAATCACCAGATCGCACCATTCCCAGTCTGCTTCAGTTTCACAAGCAACATTGCGATCGCGAAATCGAATCTCCCAGTCTTCAGGTAGCAGTGCTGCAACCGTAATAATCCCCAGGGGCGGAATCACTGCTTTCAGGCCAACAATTTCCACAAAGCGATTGTAAGACCAGAAGGACTGGGGAAATTGAGGATAGAGTAGCAGTGCTTTCATAAGTCCCCCAAATAGTTACAGCCAGTTTCAAATACATAGACCACTCTTAGACTTCAGCCTCTCAAAGGATGTGGCTAACTCAGCAGCATATCAGCAGCATAAACGATTTGCCTCATGAACAGGCATGACACTACCATCAGGCCTTTAGAAGAAGCCAAAACCTTCAATTCAAGTGAAAGCTGAGTTCAGGCAACCGGCGGTTAAAATTCGTGATTTGACCCATACTGTGGAATCATAGGCCAAATCTCCCTCGAATTTTATCTATCCCAGGTATGACGTACCCCAAGTACGTATGGCAATCCTATCTGGATTGTGATACAAAAGTTGGTTACAGAGCGACGTTATATCAATTCTTCAAAGTAGGGCTACAGATGAACAGACTGGAACCTTCTCAGGGTCCAGTGTTTGTCAATCCAAAATCGCAAATCCAAAATCGAGAATTGCTCTGAAAATGCCCTCATCCCCAACCCTTCTTCTGCAAGAGAAGGGGCAGGGTTTTTATTCTTTGGGGTGCTGAAACTTCAGCATGGAAGATTGGTATTACTTGTAGGGGCGAATGGAGAACACTCCTTCACCAGCCGTCTGATCTGCTTCTTTCGGTTCTCCTGGCTTGCCAGTGAAAGAGTAGCGTAAGCTACTTTTTCATCTCAAACAAAATCGCCGGAATATTGATTTTGTTTTGGTGATAAGGTCGCTTATCACCAAACTCTCAGGAGAGCTTTTCTTTCCAAACCTCAAGATTCATTTCCTGGAGAGAGTTCAATGCATCTTGAACGTGGACGTATGTTCCCCGCAACTCCAGATCAAACCAGCCATCTCCGTTGGCATTGGCACCCAGGATAGCGGCTGTCATATTTACCGTCGGCGTTGCTAAAGGCAAGATGATTTGAAACAAAGTTTCAAGCATCCAGCACACTTCTGATCCTGGAGATCAGAAATGCCTTACCGTCACCTGGTATTGAGATACCAGATGGGAAATGACGAGTTCTTGATGATAGTGCCTGGGAATGCAGACTCGAATTCGCTTTTGTGTCAATCGATTGTCTTCAGTCATTGATATTGACATGATTAATGCACCTTCCTTCGACTAGCCCCTGTTCTCCGTTCCAGAATCTCCTTCATCACCAGGGTCACCACAGCCAGCAGTGCCAGTAACACCGCCGCAGAGTAGGCGGCTTCAGTTTCATAGCTTTTGTAGGCTTCTTCAACAAACAGTGGTAAACTTTGAGTTTTGCCCGCGATATTGCCGGATACCACAGACACTGCACCAAACTCGCCCATTGCTCTGGCATTGGTCAAAAGAATGCCATAGAGCAAGCCCCAGCGAATGTTAGGCACTGTTACCCGCCAGAAGGTTTGCCAGGAATTTGCTCCCAGGGTATGGGCCGCTTCTTCCTGATCAATACCCTCCTCTTCCAATACGGGAATCACCTCGCGAGCGACAAAAGGCATACTGACAAAAGCGGTTGCCAGAACCATCGCTGGCAAGGCAAACACGATCTGAATTCCATGCTCCTGCAACCAGCCACCAAACCAACCATTGCGCCCATACAACAGCACAATCATCAGACCAGCCACAACAGGGGAGATGGCAAAGGGCAAGTCCACAATACTGAGGAGGAGCGTTCGTCCAGGAAACCGCTTATGAGCCAGGGCGAAGGCCGTAGCTAATCCAAACAGGGTATTCAGGGGAACGGCGATCGCCGCTAACAGCAGAGTCGTCCTGATCGCATGTTGAAAATTCGGCTCAGATAGATTGTGGAGAAAGGGACCGAACCCTTTGTGAAAAGCCTGATAGAATACATTGATAGCTGGGATGTAAAGTGCGAGTCCCAGGAAGGTGAGGGCGATCCCAATCAAAATTGCAGGTATCCAACTCTTTTGCCCCAGAGATGGTTTCTGAACAGCGGAGCCGGGCGTTGCAGAAGAAAGCCTGTTGGTTGCATTAGTCATACTGTTTCCCCCAGGCTTGAATGAAATTAATCACCAATAGCATAAGCAGCGAAAGGATCAGCAGCACCATACCTATCACTGTCGCTCCAGCATAGTCATACTGTTCCAATCGCTGGAAAATCAGGACAGGGGCAATCAGATCCTTAAAGGGTGTGTTGGATGAAATAATTACCGTTGAACCATACTCGCCAACGGCACGGGAGAAACCCAGAGCGACTCCAGTCAAAATGGCAGGAAATAAAGGCGGCAGCAACACCCGCCAAAAGGTCTGCCAGGAAGATGCCCCCAGCGACCAGGCCGCCTCTTCAATTTCTTTCTCCATTTGCATCAAAACAGGCTGCACCGTCCGCACTACAAATGGGAGTGAAATAAACATCATGGCAACGCCAACTCCCAAACGTGTAAAGGCAATTTTGATACCAAAGGGAGCAAACAACGAACCAATCCAGCCGTTCTCGCTGTAAACCGTTGCCAGGGTCAAACCAGCAACAGCGGTTGGTAGGGCAAAGGGTAGATCAATCGAAGCATCAATAAATCGCTTCAGGGGGAAGTTGTATCGCACCAACACCCAGGCAATCAGAATCCCAAATACCCCATCAATCAAAGCAGCAATCAGGGAAGTGGTGAAAGTGACATCGTAGGTTGATAGAGCAATGGGACTGGTGGCAATTCGCCAGAACTCTGCCGGACCTAAGGTCGCTGACCCGGCCAGCATCGCCGCGGTGGGCAGAAACAACATAAATGCCAGGTAGCCCAGCATAATCCGCCACGTCCACGGCATGTGGATGATGGAATGCCAGAACACCTTCCAGGTAGAATCTCCTACAGAGCGAGAAATGCGTTGAGAGGAAACAGTCATGATCCATCTATCCATTGTTAGTTGCTTAACCAATCCATCATCGGGTGAACAAGCAGCACCCGACGACGCATTAAACTAACCCTATCTTCCAAGTTGAGCGCGGATTGCATCAAACGCACCGCCATCCTCAAATACCTTCTGGGCTTCCTTCCAGCCGCCATACTCCTCAATTCGACCCAACTGTTTCACTGGTGGGAATTGAGCGGTCAATTCTTTCTCCTTACCCAAATCACCGATCGGTCGAAAGCCAACCCTGGCAAACTCTCGCTGTGCTTCCGGGGTAAACAAATATTCCACAAATGCTTCAGCGACTTCCCGTGTACCGTGTTTGTCTACGTTCTTGTCAACAACAGCGATTGGGGTGTCAATGGAAATATTGATTTCAGGAATGGTGTAATCGAGCTTTTCACCCTTTTGTTTTGCCAGAATGACCTCATTCTCATAGTTCACCAGCGCATCCCCCTGGCCCTGTTTAGCAAAGGCATCCGTCGATTCGCGGGCATCCTTGGCTAGAACGGCGACATTTTTATAAGCCTGAGTGACAAACTCCTGCGCCTTGGCATCGTCAGCCCCCGTCTTTTTGGCGTAGTTCCACAGAGCAAAATAGGTCCAGCGAGCATTACCGGAGGTTTTGGGGTCTGCTGTTACCCATTTAATATCGTTTCTTGTCAGATCAGCGAAGGTCTTGATGTTTTTGGGATTCCCCTCTCGCGTAATAATGGCAGCCACCGTTTTACCCACAAAGCCATTGTTGGGTACCCGCTGTGTCCAATTCTCGTTCACAAACTTGGCTTTTACCAGCTTTTCCACATCAGCCCCAATCGCCAGGTGCACCACATCCGCTTCCAGTCCATCAATAACCGCTCTGGTTTGAGAACCAGAAGCACCGTAGCTCTGCTTGAAGAAAACATTTTGCCCGTGCTCCGCCTTCCATTTTTCAGTAAATTTGGGAATGATGGCATTGTATGCCGCTTTTGGAACTGCATAGGCAACCAGGATTAATTCCACATCTTGCCTTTGGGCCGACGCGGGATTGGCATTCGTTGAAGCGGTATTATTACCAGAGCAGGCAGCTACGGCAACGCTCAATGCAGCCCCAACCAGAAATAGTGAAACAGAGCCTTTCAGTGAGCTTAACCTGAGGTAAAGGGGATAAATTTTTGTCAAGCGTTCCCATTGGCTCAGGAGCGAATGCCATCGGTTCATGCCATATTCTCCTCAAACAATCTACGGCAAACCAGTAGGAATACCGTTTTATCTCATGAAGCTGATGGTACTGTGGGGTGGAAGAAAATGCAAGAAAAAATCCCCATTATCTTGAGCGATAAATAGGGAATTGCAGAGGAAAGAATGGTTAGTTGTTGGTTGTTCGTTGTTAGTGAAGTGAAGGGTGAGGTAAGGAGCAGTGCCTCCGGGCCTGTGTTGAGTGCGGACCCCTATCCCCTACTGTTTGATCTCTGCTTTTCAACCAGCTTCAACAGCTGCGATTTCCAGCAGTGTCTTCAATACAGAATCGGGATTGAGACTGATGGAGTCGATGCCTTGTTCAACCAGGAAGCGGGCAAATTCAGGGTAATCGCTGGGTGCCTGACCGCAAATCCCGATTTTGCGATCGCGTTGTTTAGCGGTAGCAATTGCCTGGGCAATCATACGTTTAACGGCGTGATTGCGTTCATCAAACAGGCGTGCAACCAGAGAGGAGTCGCGATCAAGGCCAAGGGTTAATTGAGTCAAATCATTCGAGCCGATGGAAAACCCATCAAATACTTCGCTAAATTCATCGGCCAGGATTACATTGCTTGGCAGTTCACACATAACATAAACTTGCAGTCCATTTTCACCGCGAACTAAACCGTGTTTTGCCATCTCAGCGAGTACTCGTTTGCCTTCTTCAGGAGTGCGGCAGAATGGGATCATCAAAATGACATTGGTGAGGCCCATTTCATCCCGAACTCGTTTCATGGCCTGACACTCCAGTGCAAAACCTTCCCGGTAGCGATCGTCGTAGTATCGAGAAGCACCCCGCCAGCCAATCATGGGGTTTTCTTCATTGGGTTCAAACTGTTTGCCCCCTAGCAGATTGGCATATTCGTTGCTCTTAAAGTCGGACATGCGAACGATCACAGGTTTGGGGTAAAAGGCCGCGGCGATCGTGCCAATTCCATAGGCCAGCCTGTCTACAAAGAACTGGGCTTTATCCTCATATTGCACCGTCAGTTCTGCAATTTTGTAACGAGCCAGTTCATCTTCAAGCTGGTCAAAGTGAAGCAATGCCAGCGGATGTACTTGAATCTGATTAGCAATGATAAACTCCATGCGGGCCAATCCAACCCCATCATTTGGAATGGCCGCCAGGCTGAATGCCTCCGCTGGATTGCCCACATTCATCAAAATTTGGGTGCGGGTACGGGGCAGATTTTTCAGCGCCACTTCCTGAACTTCAAACGGTAGCAACCCGTCGTAGACATAGCCTTCCTCGCCTTCGGCACAGGAAACAGTGATTTCCTGACCCGTCTTTAGAATTGTGGTCGCGTTGCCACAGCCAACGATCGCTGGAATCCCCATTTCTCTGGCAATGATTGCCGCATGGCAGGTGCGCCCCCCCTGATTGGTGACGATCGCACTGGCCTTTTTCATAATCGGTTCCCAGTCGGGGTCGGTACGATTCGTAACCAGCACTTCACCTGGTTGAAATTGATCGATCCTGTGGATATCCAGAATGGCTCTGACTTTACCCTGTCCAATCATTTCACCCACGGCACGGCCTTTCACAAGAACTTTTCCTTTCTCGTACAGTTGATAGCTGCGGAGGACGTTTTGCACCTTTTGAGACTGCACGGTTTCGGGACGGGCCTGGACAATGAACAGCTCATTAGTGATCCCGTCTTTCGCCCATTCAATGTCCATCGGTGTATAAACCCCCCGCACCTGGGAGTAATGCTCTTCAATCTCACAGGCCCAGCGGGCAAGGGTGAGAATTTCCTCATCTGTGAGGGCAAATTGGCGACGTTGCTCCGGAGGAACAGAAATATTCTTGGTGAATTTGGACCCTCCCAGGTCATAGATCATCTTGATCTCCTTGGTGCCCAGTCGTTTCTCTAAAATGGGCCGGAATCCCTGCTTCAAGGTGGGTTTGAATACCAGGTACTCATCTGGACTCACCGCTCCCTGAACCACATTTTCCCCCAAACCATAGGCAGCCGTGATCAGAGCCGCATCCTTAAAGCCAGTTTCGGTGTCGATGGAAAACATCACACCAGAGGATGCCAAATCAGAACGCACCATCTTCTGCACTCCGACGGAGAGGGCGACATTGAAATGGTCAAAGCCCTTAATCTGCCGGTAAGAGATGGCGCGATCCGTAAAGATTGAA
Source organism: Leptolyngbyaceae cyanobacterium HOT.MB2.61 (assembly GCA_023511615.1). Lineage (GTDB taxonomy): Bacteria > Cyanobacteriota > Cyanobacteriia > Leptolyngbyales > Leptolyngbyaceae > Leptothermofonsia. The sequence goes on along the minus strand of JAIMBL010000144.1, from coordinate 5,587 downwards.
GCAAAACACTTGTGGCAGGCTTCCAGGACTCCTTTAACGCCGTGCACATTCAAATAGGTTTCCTGTTGCCCAGCAAAGCTGGCATCGGGTAAATCTTCAGCCGTTGCACTGGAGCGAACAGCCACATCTGTATCCGGACCATAACGCTCACACAGCTTTTGATATCCCTGAACAATCGCTTCTTGCAATTCATCAGGGAAAGGCATTTGTAAAATCAGCGATCGCGCTCGTTTTCCCACCTGGCGTAAACAGAGTACATCTTCCACATCCAGGTCAGCAAAGAGTTGACGTAGTTTCTCTTCCAGCCCTGCTATCTCAATAAAGTAGCGATAAGCATGGGCAGTTGTAGCAAATCCATCGGGAACACTGATGCCTTTTGGAGACAGTTGTTGCAGCATCTCTCCTAACGATGCGTTTTTTCCTCCAACTATTGGAATATCGGTGATACCAACTTCACTAAAAGGCAGTACGAATGCTTTCTCTTTTGAATGCAAAACTGATTGAGCAATAACTGTTGTTTGCGACATGGAATCGTTTCCCTCTCGCCTATTGGTTTGCCAATGAAGCATTTAGAAACTCATCAGAAGACACTTCAATAGTTCTAATGCTGAATGACACTGAAATAAACTCAGAACTCAAGTTCTGGCTCAAAGCTAAAGTCAGTTGAAACTGACTGAAACCCAGATTTGTTAGGGATTGAACCTGTTTTAGCTGGTTTCTGCTTTGAGCCTGAGATTTATCTCAAGGTTCTTGAGTCAGTAACATTCGCTCTAATGCTTCCAGTTTTGGTTATAGGCAAAGAGTTTGAGGAACTTGTGAGGATATAGCGAACTAAGGGGGGAACTCCCCCGGAGCCAGTCTTGGACGAAGCTGAGATTGGTATACACCGTAGCCTTACCAGGGAGAGGTGCGTAGGCGGCGAGATTTCAATCTGTAGGGTTCATTGAGGGAACTGGTCTTACATCAATCGTCTTGCTTCGACGGTCTGAGGTAACTGGAGTGGCTCTTCCAGATTGGCGATCGCCAGTTCCCAACCGTTTGCAAGAGTCAAAATTTGCCCTTCATCGACCGTTGTTTGCTCGACCACTTCTTCTTCCATGTCTTTCTTTGCCACATAGGCCAACAGTTTTCCTGCCGTGTTCTGGCGCAACATGACTTTCATGCAGAAACCTCTCAATAGGGGAACAGAGATCAAGTGAAACTTGCTGTATTTTTGCTCGCCTGAATTTGACTTACTGTATCTCAACCTGTTCTAACTCCTGACCACGGCAACCCACGATATAACCCGTGCTCAAAAAGTGCACCGCATAAATGTAGGAATTTTGCAAAAAGGTACCAATGCTGATTACATAGCCAATCTCTCCTTTCTTTGCCAGCGTGGCTCCAATCTCCTGAGTAGGAAAGGTGCCGTCATTACGAATCAACTTGCGGACGCGGACCCTGTCACCAATCTCAAATCGGGGTGGCAAATCCAGTGCTAATTCATCGGGTTGTACAGGCATAAGACCTCGTCTGGGGAACTAAATTCAGTAATTCTTCAACGGTGAGATTACGTTTCATCTGTACCGACTGGTGCCGTACCGCTTCCAGCACAGATTGAATTTCTTCAGCATTGAGAATGATGCCGTGCTGTTGCAACACACTCAGAATCAAATGCCGTCCAGAATGTTTACCGAGTACAAGACGGCGTTCCCAACCCACCTCTTCCGGGGCAAACGGCTCGTAGGTAACGGGATTCTGTAAAACCCCGTGGGCATGGATCCCTGACTCGTGGGCAAAGGCGTTTTCACCCACGATCGCTTTCCAGGGGGGGACGGGCAATTAGACGCCCTGGCAACCAGTCGAGAGAGTTCCAGGAGTCGCTTTGTATCAATTCCTGCTTCGATGCCATAGATCCGTTTCAGGGCCATGACTACCTCCTCCAGGGCGGCATTACCTGCCCGTTCTCCCAATCCATTCACAGTGGTATTGACGGATAAGGCACCCGCTTGAATACCTGCCAGCGCATTGGCCGTTGCCAGTCCTAAATCGTTATGGGTGTGCATTTCGACGGGGATCGATAGATAATCCACTAATTGTCGAACTTTGTTGTAAGTGGTGAGCGGATCAAGGATACCAACGGTATCACAAAAGCGAAACCGGAAAGCTCCCCACGCCTGAGCATACAGTGCAACGTCCAGGAGAAAGGATTCATCTGCTCTGGAGGAATCCTCACCACCTACCGATACGGATAATCCGTGATCATGAGCAAAATTGATGACATCGCGTAGGCGATCCAGCATCACCCGCCACTGTCCATGAAACTTGGCCGCGATTTGAATGTTCGAGACGGGAATGGAGATATGGACTCGTTGCAATCCACAATTCAGCGAAGCTTGAATATCAGAGATATTGGCCCGGTTCCAGCCAATCAGGTGGGTATTGAGTCCCAGGCGAGTGATGGCTCGAATCGCTTCTGCCTCCTCCTGGCCCATTGCTGGAATACCGACTTCTAATTCTTGCACTCCGATTGAATTCAGGAAAGTGGCAATTGCAATCTTTTCCTCAATACTAAAGGCAATCCCCGCAGCCTGTTCACCATCTCGAAGTGTGGTGTCATTAATTTGGACGAGATAGTTTTTCATGGTGAAGGTGTGAGATAGGCTCGGAAACTTTGGAGTGAAATTTTGGTTGACCTGAGGCATCCTTATGCATTTCCTCTAGCATGTAGTTATGCGTGGCTAGGATAATGCTACACAGTCCAACGATCGTGATGATTGCTTCCAGCATGAGTTCCTCCTAATAAGTTATCGTCTGCTTTTTACCAGCTAATTTTTTCAAGTAACCAGTCATCAGAACTAAAACAAACCTGATACCAATTCTCTGTGAGGTTGCACATAACTCTGAGCCCTCCCAACCTCCCCCTGCCAAGGGGATGTGCCGTAGGCGGTGGGGTTGATCTACGCTCCTTTAAAGGGAATTGGTATGCGTTTCCAGCCAGTCAAAAACCTGAGTAAGTTGTTGCAGCGAGATCAGGCCATATTGCCAGAGCAGCATCGGCAAAGGCGCATGGGCTTGTTCAGGATGGCGCAGCAGCACAGCAATTTCGGTGGGTGAAATGGCTAACTCCTGTTGCAAAAATTCAATCAATCGTGTATTGCTGCCCATAGCCATCTCCTTGTTGACTAAATGTATAGCGGTAGCCATTGTGGCCAGGAAGGGGTGCAGGGGTGAAACCCTTGGCTGGGGGCGAAGTCCCTGCTCCCTCTTTAATTCCAATGTCCTAACGCACCTGCGTAGAGCTATAGTAGTTGACCGGTGACCAGCGACCAGTGACCCATGAGTCGGATGGACTTAGTATCCTATGCAGGACGACCGACGAATCCTAAGGTCAGGCTATCTTCAGCCAGAAAGTGGGCAAGATGAAAGGCCCGGTCTTCGGTTTGCAGCAGAATTTGCTCGTACAGATATCGGGTGGCGCGATCGCCAATGCTCTCCGCCTGACTTGACTGCCGTCGAATGAGCGCAATCAGGGCTTGTTCGGCTTGAAGATCGTTCTCCACCATCTGGCGAATCGTAAAAATCCCATCTGCTTCGCAAGTAAAACAACACAACTGTGCTAGCCTGGCAAAACTACTTGCGGGAACACCCCCCAACCCATTGAGTCGCTCCGCCAGGTCGTGGGCATGGCGTTTCGTTGCTTCGTAGCTTTCTTGAAAGAACTCATGCAGTGAATAAAACTCGGCTCCTGCAACCACAAAATGATGCTTCTGGTACTGTAAGTAAAGCGCTTGCAAACTGGCATAGGTAAGATTCAGCCCTTCACAAATGGGAATGGTAATCTCCTGCCCCAGTCCAACTGGATTGTCCTGCACCTGTCCAAATTCTTGGACGATCGCACTTGTTTAAGTCATGATTTTGATCCTTCATGGGTGAGTACATTGAATATCTGAGACTGTTACTTCCGTGTACCAGCAACGCTCCAGCCAATCCACTAATTCCTGACGAGAAGCCGTAAATTGCTGCACGGTACTGCGGAGCAAAATGGCGGCAATTCCGTGGTTTACTTCTACACGAAGCGATCCATCCTTAGAACAGGCACAGGGAATCATTAGCTCTTGCAAGCGGTGATAAATGCACCAGCGATCGCCCAAGGGGACTTCTACCGCATAGCCCGCTAAGGCATCTGGTTTAGGGGGTTGAAACATCGTCGTAGCTCCGAGAAGATTGCAGGGTTTCTAAGGTGCGTTCTAACCGCTCAATGCGATCCAGTAAGGTACGAATGACCGTTGCTTCTGCATCGGGCAGTTGGGCATGATCCAGGGGACAATCAGACACAGGGTCCTGGCAGATATTGCGACCGGGAACACCAACCGCTGTGCAGTTAGCAGGTACATCTCGCAACACTATTGACCCTGCTCCAATCCGGGCGCGATCACCAATCTGGATATTGCCGAGAATTTTCGCTCCGGCACCGATCACAACATGTGTGCCTACAGTCGGATGGCGTTTTCCCGTTTCCTTGCCAGTGCCGCCCAGGGTAACACCCTGATAAATCAGGCTGTAGTCTCCGACGATCGCCGTTTCACCAATCACCACACCCATCCCATGATCGATAAACACCCCTTTGCCGATGACTGCACCAGGATGAATTTCGATGCCGGTGAAAAACCGGGCCAGATGAGAGATTAAGCGTGGCAGGAAGGGAAGTCTCAAGCAATGAAAACCGTGGGCAATGCGATGCATCACCAGAGCATGGAATCCTGGATAACAGCACAGCACTTCTAACCCGTTACGGGCAGCCGGATCGCGTTCAAAAATAATGCCAAAATCCGCTTGTAGTGTTTTGACGAAATGGTTGAGCGATTCCCAGAAGCCTGGTTGCCAGCAGGTTCGTGAGCGATCGCAAGAACTGTAGAAAAGGAAAGACTGCAACATTGCACGCTGGGGATGAAGGGGACAACAAATTCCGTTGTTCCTGCTTATATCAGGTGCCTTTCAATGCATCGCTTCGAGCCGTGGCAATTCAGATTTATTAGATCTATTAGGAATGTACTCAATCCTCCTCTGCCTTGAATACTGCACATTCAAAGTTTTTTGGGGATCGGGGGACTAGTATTTCGGCGGTAAGGGACAGGTATTTCTGGGTACAGGAGCAGGCATTTCTGTACTCAACTTCAAGTCCTTTCGTATCAGGGTTTTGATCGTATTTTCGGGACTGCTTCTGCGGTTAAAAAACTGTACTCAAAACCAGTTTCATTCTTTGTGAGAACTTGCCGTATTATAAGGTACAAATTTGAATCTGCTAATTTAGATACAGAATATTACCTTCTTGCCAATTTTGCGGCAAAATTGAGTAAATCTTTAATAGATTCGTCAGGATTTACTTTGGTTTTGAGTACCTGAACAGTTGGTTTCAAAATCGGTCTAAAAGCCCTTCAAGATTCCTCTGTTTAAGGATTTTAGCTGAGTACAAGAATACAAGCTCCTCTCCCTCATAAATACTTGTACCCCTACTTAGGGCTTGCTGAAAAAAAGCAGCAAAGGTTTACTGTGCCTAGTTTTCAAGCGGGATCAAGTCTGCTAAAGTGCAAGGAAAAAGTGTAAC
>JAIMBL010000143.1 GCA_023511615.1 Leptolyngbyaceae cyanobacterium HOT.MB2.61 | reverse complement strand
GGGCGCGGAGTTGTGTATAACACACTGTTTGGGAAAATTTGGTTTACGGGGGGGGGGGGGGCGGCGCCCCCAGCCAGGGGTTCCACCCTGCACCCCATCCTGAGCTTAGTGACTATGGCTATAACAAAATTTTTAGCAGAGAGAAGCGTTATGACCGTTGATTATTCCAGGGCAGCAAAGTACGCTGCTTATTGTCAAGAAGTTTATCAGGATTTTGCGGGGATTCGATTTGGGGGATTGGTTGAAAGCCCAACTTTGATTGAACAGGCTACAACAGATACTCAATGTGCCATTCTGCCTGATGGTTCCGGGATTACGATTGTGTTTCGGGGGAGTACGAGTTCTTCTGATTGGGAGAACAATCTGGATACTCAACAGGCACGGGCAGAATTTGATCAGCAGGTCATTCAGGGAGAGATTGCAGCCAACCGGGAGATGGTTTATCCCTATAGTGGCAAGAGTAGTTCTGGTGCAATGATGCATCAGGGTTTTATTAATGCCTACTTTTCTGTACGCGATCGCATCCATGACTATGTGAAAAATCATGAGGTTTCTGGCGTTGTTGCAACCGGGCATAGTTTGGGAGGAGCGCTGGCAACCCTGTGTGCTGTAGACATTCAGTACAACTTTTCCAATAAGGTGCAGAAGCTGGAAGCCTTTACCTATGGTTCTCCTAAGGTTGGGAATGAGGGATTTCGAGACTCGTTTAATCAACGGGTTCCCCACAGCTATCGATTTGTTCATGGAATGGATATGGTGGCAGAGTTACCCCGCTGGTGGCAGGGAGGATATCACCATGTTGATAAGGAATACCGCATCGGTCGGCGGTTCAGCCTCAACTTTCTCTCGGCACGTTTCAAGGATCACGAAATTGGTAAGTATATTGAAGTCCTTAAGAAAATGGCGGGGGGTTAATCGAGATTTCGCGATCGCCCCCCTCGTCAAACTCCCATTCTCCCGGTGATTCTGCTGCATAGGGGAGCACGTCAGGGCTAACTGCATAGGGTTTTACCAGTTCTAACTGACGCGGTTGTGGAGTTGCTTTGGTGGGGCGGCGGCGACGGGAGACATTTTCTTCGCTGGTGTCTTCAGCAATCACTTCGTAGAGAATGGCCTGCTTACCCGGATCTTTGCCTTTGCGCAAAACCCGCCCCAGGCGCTGAATGTATTCGCGGGTCGAACCTGTGCCAGAGAGAACGATCGCCACACTGGCATCAGGTACATCAACACCCTCATTCAGTACCCGCGAAGCTACCAGGGTGCAATAGTCTCCCTGGCGAAAGCGGGTGAGGATTTCGTGACGCTCTTTCACCCCAGTTTGATGAGTAATAGCAGGAACTAAAAACTCCTGAGAAATTCGATAGACGGTGGCGTTATCGTCTGTAAAAATCAGCGTCTTTTCCGGGTAATGGTTTGCCAGCAAGTCTGCCAGGACACGGAGTTTGCCTTCGGTGCCAAAGGCGATCGCCCGCGCTTCCCGATGGGCCAGCATTGCCCGCCGCCCAGCTTTTGACTGGGCGCTGGCCTGAACAAATCGCTGCCAGCCCTGGACACTGCCCAGGAAAATGTTGGCTTCCTGCAAGAACTGATTGCGGATGCGAATCAGGTCATCGTAGCGATCGCGCTCCTTCTGGGACAGCCGCACCCGGATCTGAACCGCCTTATGTCTGGCTAATGCCATTCCTGACAGCTCCTCGGCACTTTTGCGATAAACTTCTGGCCCAATCAAGATCTGCAAATCTGCGTGTCTACCATCGGTACGTTCGGGGGTAGCGGTCAGGCCCAGACGATAGGGAGCGATCGCATACTCCGCAATCACCCGGTTAAAGTCGCTCGGCAAATGGTGACACTCATCAAACACCAACAATGCATAGCGATTTCCCAGCGTTTCGGCATTGATCGCGGCACTGTCGTAGGTAGCTACCAGAATCGGAGCCCGGTCCTTTGAGCCGCCACCGAGCAAACCCACTTCTCCATCGGGAAAGGCTGCCACCAGATGGGCGAACCACTGGTGCATTAAATCCAGCGTTGGCACCACAATCAATGTGCTGCGCTGGGTGACCTGCATCGCCAGTTGGGCCAGATAAGTTTTTCCAGCCGCTGTTGGCAGCACCACCACTCCCTTGCGTCCAGCTCGTTTCCAGGCTTCCAGGGCTTCCTGCTGGTGGGGATAGGGCTTCATTTCCAGACTGGGCACCAGCTCTACTTCTTGAAATTCCCTGGCCCGGTCCTCCAAATCGGTACCCGCTTCCCTCAGCGCCATGACCAGGTTACGGTACTGTATCGCCGGAATGCGGAAGCGCTCGACGCGATCGTCCCAGGTAGCATAGTCCATCCAATCCTTACCCCGAGGGGGAGGATGAAGAATCAGGGTGCCGCGATCATAAGACAGGGTGGGAATCCGGGGCATTAATTAGGAGTTATTAAGTAGCTGGGTGCGATTAAATTAATAAATTAAAGATAGTTTTAGGGATGGAGGGGGTGAAACCCCCTGCCTGGGGGCAATGCCCCCACTCCCCTTTCTTCCAATTGAATGGTGTCTGCCTACTTAGTGGTTAGTGAGGGGAGCGGGGATGGAGTAATCGGATAAATTTCAGGCATCTCTGTCACCCAATAATAAAGCTGTCCTGAGAGTTTGGTGATAAGCGGCGCCTATCCCCCAAACAAGATCAATACTCCAGAGATTTTGGTTTAGATGGAAGAGTTTACGCCACTTTTTCACCGGCAAGCCAGGAGAACTCCGCCCAATATGTTGTAAAAACCTTATAAAGGGGTGTCGCCCCTGCTGACCAATTGCTTAACTTCCTCTTTAATCTCTATAAATAGACAACTCTATCTCTGCTGGCAGCACACTGGAAATAGCAATTCCCTTTTCAAACGGGGAATTCTTAACCTGGTAGTGATGAACACCTAGCTTATTGATTAGACAGCATACGTTTAGTCGTATCAAGAACGGTCACTTGTCCTGGATCATGCCAGGTATTATGCGAAAAAATTCATTCATTACGCCCATCTCACAAGCGGAGCGATCCTATGGAGCTTGAAAGGCATCAGGGGCTAGAGCAAGATCAGGAGCGATGTCTGGAGCGATTGAATTGGGCAATTCAGCGGCTCGGCGGCAAAGTTGATCCTGTCCGTATCGCCAGAACGGCTGAACTTATCATTCAAACCATGACGGGGCCCTGGCGTTACTTTCACACTCCCGAACACATTTTTGAAGTGGGGGAGACAGGGGATGCGATCGAGGTGCTGGCGGCATTATTCCATGACCTGGTTTATGTTCAGGTCGATCAAGGAGTCAGTGTTAACATTAGTGCCTATATTTCTCCTTTTGTAAAAGAAATTGATGGGCAACTGATTATTCGCGATCGCCTGGAGCTGCCCAGCGATACGATGTTTGAGATGGTGGCTCAGATCTTTGGGTTAACCGTCGGTCAGGCACTGATCCCCACCGCTGGACAGAATGAGTTTCTCAGTGCGTTAATTGCAGCCAAATGCCTAGAACATTCCCTACCCCCTGATACCATTGCTCAGATTGCGGCCTGTGTCGAAGCAACCATTCCATTTCGGGAAAAGTCAGAGGCCGGTTTGAGTGCGAGCGATCGTCTGTTCGGGCGTCTTCTGCAAACCAGCCAGATGTTTGGCTTTAACTGGAGTGAAGACGACATCATTGCAATCGTGAAGCGCTCCGTTCGTCTGGCTAATCGAGATGTGGAAAATTTTGCCTACCCCTCCTCCGCTGATTTCTTGAACAACACCTGGAACCTTTTGCCAGAAACCAATCATGACCTGACGAATACAAATTCTTATACCGTCAATGGGTACCGGGACTCGCTCAAGAAGATGGAAGGCTTCATGCACTTCCTGAAACCAGGGCTTGTATTCCAGCGGTTCCAGGATGAACCCGATGTAGAAACCTTCCAGGAATTGATCACCCGGACGGGAAAAAATCTTCAAGTGGCTCGCCTCTATCTGGGTAGCAAGCTACTCTCCATTGCAGTAATCGAAGCTCTATCCTGGCGCATTGGGCGCGACATCCCCCTGGCCACCATGATGGGAGAACTGCCCTTCCGAGGATTGACCGTATCCCAATTGGAAAACTTTCTGCCGAAGGTTGAAGTGATGCCCCATCCACCCGAAACGGATTTAGAGTGGGAAGTGCTAGGACTGCTGGAGAAGGGGCGAAGTGAGTCGTCTTCCTATGACATTAAAAACTCTCCAGTAGCGACTTTCATGATTAAGTCCATTGGGTTTAATGAGGCGCGTCGGCTTCTGGTTCAGGCAAAAGAGTTTTTCAAACGGGCAGATGCAGCCCGCAAGGCAGCCGATGAAGCCTGGAAAGCGATGGATGACGCTACTCAAACGAGGGAGTTTTATAATGGAGTTCGTGCCGCAGAAGAATTTTTGGCCGCCTGCGATCGCACCGTTATTGAAACGATTACCCACGGAGTTTTGCAAGTATTCGAAAGCCGCAAGGCTGCTATGCGTGGGCTTAACCTGCGGAGTACTGTGTAACAATCACCCATATTAGGTACCAGCTTTGTAGGGAATTGATACAGCGGATCTTGATGTTCACTTTATGAACATGTGAACATTAAGGTCTTTTTTGTTATGTCATCCCCCATCCGCCCCCATCCGTCTGCTCCGTGCCCTTCTCAATATTCTGCTGCGCGTGCCTATTTGGGTAGCCGATTTACTTCTACCCCTGAGGCCGTACCAGAGCCACCACAAACCTCAATGGGTCTGGCTCAAAAGCACTACCCAAAAGGGAAAGCCAGGGTAACCCAGATGCAGCTTTATAATTTATAAAAGGTTGATTGAACTCATTGTTCAGTATCTGATGAAAGAAGGTTTTACCTTCATCGAAGCCTACGAACAGGTCTTAGCGATCGGCAGGCTCAATTCCCACACCACAGCCAGCCAGATCAGGCTCAACAATCCTTCAATTGACCGGGAGTCATTTCTGGAGTTCAAAGCTTACAACGCCTCTATTCGTTTGAAGCGCAGATATGGCAAAGTCTTGGCGGCGGCGATCGCTTAGCAGGTTACAGAACATTGCAGTATATGTAGAAAAGATCCAGGGTTTTGACGAATCAAGCCGCTAGATATAGCGTAAACTCTCAATCGGAATCACCGATTGAGAGTTATTTTCGTTAGGATGAAACAACAGTACGCATTCAAGTCTATGGTACGAACCGGCGTTGGAATCCGCACCGCTCTGATGCGGTCTGAGCGGATTGCAGGTCAGATTCACGTCTATGACGGTGCTGGGAAGGGAAAATCTCAGGCAGCGCTGGGTGTTGTGCTGCGTTCGATTGGTCTAGGAATTCACTCAGACTGGCAGACGCGGGTTCTGCTATTACGTTTTCTTAAAGGTCCGGGACGCACCTATGACGAAGATGCGGCGATCGAAGCTCTGCAACTGGGTTTTCCCCATCTGATTGACCAGGTACGGACAGGTCGGGCTGAGTTTTTTGGGCCGGAGAATATTACCCGATTCGACAGAATGGAAGCTGAGCGCGGCTGGGATGTGGCAAAGGGGGCGATCGCTTCCGGTCTTTACTCAGTCGTGGTCCTGGATGAACTGAACCCGGTGCTTGATCTCGGTCTGTTGCCCGTGGATGAAGTGGTTGCTACCCTCAAACGCAAACCGGAACATATGGAAATCATTGCCACGGGTCGGGCGGCCCCTCAGGCATTGCTGGATATTGCAGATTTGCACTCCGAAATGCGTCCCCACTATCACCCAACGGCAAAAGAACAGGGCATTGAAGGCATTGAAATTTACACGGGAGCCGGAAAGGGAAAATCAACCAGTGCCCTGGGCAAAGCCTTGCAGGCTATTGGGAGGGGCATCAGTCAGGATAAGTCTCACCGGGTGCTGATTATGCAATGGCTCAAAGGAGGTTCTGGTTACACAGAAGATGCGGCGATCGCAGCCCTGAGTCAAAGCTATCCCAACCTGGTAGATCACCAGCGTTGTGGGCGGGATGCCATCGTCTGGCGCGGGCAGCAGCAAGAACTGGACTATGTGGAAGCCGAGCGAGGCTGGGAAATTGCCAGAGCGGCGATCGCCTCCGGGCTCTACAAAACCATCATCCTGGACGAACTAAACCCCACCGTCGATCTGGAGCTATTGCCCGAAGAACCGATTGTTCAGGCACTTCTACGCAAACCCCGCGACACCGAAATTATCATCACAGGCCGTTGCAAAAATCCCCCCGCCTATTTCGACCTCGCCAGCATTCACTCAGAAATGATCTGCCATAAACACTACGCAGAAAAGGGAGTGGACCTCAAGCGTGGTGTTGACTTCTAACCAACTTCTGCACTGACTAATACCAATTCTCCAGACTAAGGCTACAGATGAAGAGGCTGGAACCCTCTGAGGGCTTAGTGTTTGTCAATCTAAAATCGCAAATCCAAAATCAGAAATTGGTACAAGCTGGATTGCCATGTCAGATGGAGCAAGATGCCATTTTTGCGCCAAAACTTCGGAGATTTGAGCGCTGATGAGGGCATGAGGGGCAGTTTCAGGTCAAAACCTCCAGGGTTTGTAAGCCCTCTATTTTCGTTTCTAGGCGGTGAGCTTTAAAGTTGAAGACACAGGGTGATAATGCAAAGGCAAAGGTAAAGGGGCGAAATGGAAACCAGAAATTTAGGAAATACTGGTATTCAGGTCAGTGCAATTGGATTGGGTGGGATGCCAATGTCATTGAGCAGTCGCCCCCCAGAAGCGCAGGCGATCGCAACCATCCATTGTGCCCTTGACCTGGGCGTTACCCTGATTGATACAGCGGATTCTTAATGTCTCGATGAATCAGACAAACATCACAATGAACGCCTGATCCACAAAGCACTTCAGCAGTACCAGGGGAATACCGACCAGGTTGTGATTGCCACCAAAGGGGGGCTGATGCGTCCTGATGGAGCCTGGACCCGCAATGGCAATCCCCAGCATTTGCGGGAGACAATTCGCCTCAGCTTTGAAGCGCTGGGGGGTGAGAAACCAATTGATATCTGGCAATATCACGCACCTGACCCGGAGTACACAATTGAAGCATCTCTGGCAGCGGCAAAGGAGGCCGTTGAGCAGGGCATCGTTCGCTTTGTAGGAGTTTCCAACTTCTCCGTTGAACAAATTAAGCGGGCCCGTCAGGTTGTGGAAATTGTCTCTGTGCAGAATCAGTACAACCCCTGGAACCGCCAGCCAGAGTTTGATGGCGTACTGGAATATTGCGAACAGGAAGGATTAACATTCTTTCCCTGGAGCCCTCTGGGTGGAAGCCGGAGGGTTGGACAGTTACAGGAAATCGGAGCGATCGCCCAACTGGCTCAAGAAAAAGACGTTTCAGTTTATTGCATCGTACTGGCATGGTTGCGAGCAAAGTCTCCCTGCATTCTTCCCATCCCCGGAGCCAGTAAACCCCAGAGTATTGCCGATTCGCTCAAAGCTCTCAGCATCAGCCTATCCGATGCTGAAGTTCGTCAGATTGATCAGGCCACAGCCACTTAAAGAGGTTGTGTTTTAGAAATGTTGTCTCCGTCTGTAGGGGCGTTCCATAGAACATCCCTACAGACGATTGACCGTCCGCTGCAATAGGGAATAGACTGAACATATCGAATTTTCGGTGGACTTGAAAAGGGAGTGATGAGCGGCGCTAGCCGCCATCATTAACGACTCAAAAATCATTACGATTTGGGCACCACTAGCCCTGATACTCTGTCTAGAATCTAGCGAAATCATAGCGCGATTCAGCAACACCAGGATTTCAGGTGGAACCGAAACGCTGGATTGTAGAACAAACCTGGACTTGGCTAGAGAATATGCGGGCACTGACAACAGACTATGAAACCTCGCCTGAAAATCAGGCTCTCCTGAGAGCTTGGCGATAAGCGACGCTTATCACCAAAACAAAGTCAATATTCCAGGGATTTTGTTTTAGATGAAAGAGTAGCTTAGACTACTCTTTCACTGGCAAGCCAGGAGAACCGAAAATCATGAGGAGATGATTTATGTCGTGATGATTTGGTTGATGCTACGGAGGTTAAAGAACAACCGTCGAGTGAGAAAATTGAAACTTGCCTAACTTACGTTTACAAACAGTTTCTTAGAGATAGTACTCTTGATACCACTGAACAAAGCGCTGAATACCTTCCTCAATCGGAGTAGAAGGACAAAATCCAACATCTCGGATCAGATCATCTACATCGGCATAGGTGACGGGAACTTCTCCCGGTTGCATCGGCAGTAGCCGCTTTTCAGCTTTTTTGCCCAGAACCGACTCAATCACTTCAATGAAGGTTAATAGCTCGACAGGGGTGTTGTTACCGATGTTGTAGAGCTTATACAGCGCGTTGCTATTGAGTGCATGGGGGGCTGAGGTGATTGCCTGAAGAGATTGCTGGGGAGGGTGATTGATGACGCGGACAATGCCTTCGATGATGTCATCAATATAGGTGAAATCTCGCTGCATTTTGCCAAAGTTATAAACGTCGATCGGTTTACCCTGCTCGATCGCTTTCACAAATTTGAAATAGGCCATATCTGGGCGTCCCCAGGGGCCATAGACTGTGAAAAAACGCAATCCGGTAACAGGTAGCCCATAAAGATGACTGTAGGTGTGAGCGATTAACTCATTGGCTTTTTTACTGGCAGCGTAGAGCGAAACGGGGTAATCGACATTATCACTGACGGAAAAGGGAACCCTGGTATTTGCACCGTAGACAGAACTGGAGGAAGCAAAAACCAGATGCTGGGGTGGTTTAGATCGACATTCTTCTAGAAGATTGACGAAGCCTGTGATGTTGCTATCGATATAAACCCACGGGTTTTCTAGTGAGTACCGTACACCTGCCTGGGCTGCTAGGTGAACAATGTAGTCGAAGGTATTGTTTTGAAAGATTTGATTAACAGCCGGGCGATCGCTCAAATCGAGAAATTGAAACGTAAAATTTGCCTCTACCTGCAATTGTGCGAGTCGTGCCTTTTTAAGGTTGACATCATAGTAATCTGTCAAGTTGTCAATCCCATAGACTCGGTTTCCCTCTCCTAAAAGGCGCTGTGCCAGGTGATAACCAATAAAACCGGCAACGCCAGTAATTAGGATATTCATAATTTCATTTTCAAATGAGGTATCGACAAATTGGGCAATGGCTTTTCTTGCTCCCTCAAATCTTACACAAGGTATTATCGAGTTTCAGACTATCAACGCACCATATTCTATATTTTTTCAATGAAGCTGCGGCCCAGTAAGCTACAGCCATCCTTTCTTGAGTTTGAACGGGGTGCAGGGGGGGACCCCTGCGTAGGGGGCGAAGCCCCCACGCCCCATTGTTCACAACCTATTTGTGAACGCTATATAGCGAAATGGCATTGAAATACGCTCTGAACTAAAGTTCTGGCTCAGAGCTAAAGTCATACCAATCCTCCATGCTGAAGTTTCAGCACTCCAAAGAATAAAAATCTCGCCCTCTTCTCTTGTAGAAGAAAGGTTGGGGATGAGGGCATTTTCAGAGCAATCCAAAGAGCAAAGGTGACGCAGGGGTTGCACCACCACACCCCCTTTATCCGTCGCGAGTAACGCTCATTTTCGATGGCTCAGGCGGGATTTGAACCTGCGACCTTGGGCTTATGAGTCCCCTGCTCTAACCACTGAGCTACTGAGCCTTAATGAGTGGCTTTAATACCTTAATGAGTGGCTTTAATAAATTAACACAACAGCATGACCTCTGGCTATATCAGCGACAAGGGGAGCTATCAGCTCCCCTTTCTGCATCAACAGACGTTTGAACCCCTTCAGGCACCGGCCCTGGGTAGGTAAGCCATCGGATTGACGGCTCCGTGACCTGGTAGGTGAACTTCAAAGTGACAGTGGGGACCTGTACTGTAACCGGTACTTCCCATTTCAGCAATCTGCTGACCCTGCGCAACCTGTTGCCCCTGACGTACCAGGATCCGACTATTGTGAGCGTAAAGAGTTACGCTACCATCAGCATGCTGGATTTCAACGAGGTTGCCGTAACCTCCAGAGTTCCATCCAGCTGTAATCACAACGCCAGGTGCAGCGGCAAGAATTGGAGTGCCTGTGGGTGCTGCGATATCAATTCCCCTGTGCCTCCGTCCCCAACGCCATCCGTATCCTGAGGTTAGAACGCCTTTCGTAGGCCAGATATAGCCGTTAAATTTGCCGGAATTTCCAGGTAGGTAGGTGTCTACAGAACCCAGGGGAGGAAGATCGGGGGAAACCATTTTCCCCAGCGAGGAGGGCAAAAGGGGTTCGTAGTTTTCGGAACCCAAGGAAGAAGTTGCCACTAACTGAGACGAAGCAGACGAGGGAGAGGAAACTAAGGGAGCTTCTCTAGACGCTTCGACAGTCCTGATTCCTGCCCTGGTTTGTAAGCGTCGAACTTGCGATCGCAAAGACTCGGTATACCGGGCCGGGCTAAACTCTGGATTAATCGCTGGAGAATCTTGCTCCGGGATAGAAGCGGTTCCAGATGTTAAGGAAACAGCTGCTACCTTAGTGTTCGCTTGGGTGGCAAACTGAGGGTCAGCTCCTGAATTTTTGTATTTCTCCCGCAGCCTGACGATTTCAAGCCTCAAATTCTCAACATAGCTATGCTTTAGACTTGAGGTGCCTGTTCCAGCCTGGGTAGGACTTCCATCCACAAAAGAAGAAGTAGCAACCTTCAAATCAGATGTGGAAGAGTTCAGAGATGCTGAGCCAACGGTAGCTTCAGCACTCTCACCACCCATTGCTACTGGCTCTGGCGGAGCAGAGGCAATTTTCACCTGAAACTCGGACTTCGCCGATCGCTGAAGCTGAGGACTGGCTGAAATAAGGAGTGAATCAGACTGGGTATCAGATGTAATCACTGGCACTACGGCTTTATCGGCCTTTGGTGCCATTGCCACCAGGTTAGGAAGTGTGAGGGACTTACTTGCCGAACCTCTCTCAGAAGAAGAGGCTTTCCGTTGAGGAATAACCAGGACCTGGTCAATCAGGATCAGGTTTGGATTAGTGAGTTTGTTCGCATCTGCCAGTTCTTTCTGAGAAACTCCGTAGGCTCGCGCGATCGCACTCAACGTTTCACCCGCAACAACCCGATGAGTAGCTGAGGTTTCACTCGTCTGAGAATTAAGATGAATGTCAGTAATTTCTGAAGGTGGGGCAACTGAAGGAGATGGGGCAACGAAAGGAGATGTAGAAGCTGAGGTAGACTCCTGAGTTGTAGCCTTCATTTTGGAAAGACCGACACGAAGCTCCTCACGCTTCTGCTTCAGAGCATCTAAGGCTGCATCTTGTTCAGCCTTTAGCTCAATATCGGGGCGAAAGTCATTCAGTGGAGGAGATAGCTCAGGTTCAATTTCTCTGACGAGCCCATAGTAGCCAGGCATTGGACGATCAACTTCAGGTGTCATCGTGCTGGCAACGCGATTGTCCCCTGGAATCTTGAGAACCTGACCCACACGAAGTACTGCATCCAGGGAAATTCCGTTGAGGGCTGCTACAGTAACTGTATCGACTCCATAGAATTGAGCCAATTTCCAGAGGGTTTCTCCCTCCTGAACTGTATGCTCGACCAACACACCTTCCGACAAGCCAGTAGACAGGGAAGAAGATGAAATATCGTTTCCCGAAGAAGCGGCTGCCACATCAAAGGTCGAAGGATTTGCAGCAACGGCGGGTTCGCCTGAGACTGGTTCTGCTGCGATCGCCTCATCCCCCTGATGAGCTAACAACAGGCCATGAGCGCCCATAGAAATTGCTGCCAACCCGATCATTGCGGCAGAGGTGCGGGAACGGCGATTGACCTCTGGGAGAGCCTGCTTAGATTGATCTGCTACTCCATCATCTTCGGTGATGTAGGAAGGAACAGGCTTAACCTTCTGCGGAAATGCTCGTTTCAAAAAAACGACCTCCTAAATGTCCAGCGTTTAACTGTCCTCGAGTCATTCAAACGATTCACCAATCAATGATCTGGATCGCATGAAAAGAGGATCCGAATCACCAAAGGCAAACACACTTAGGCAAGATTACCTTGCTTTTTCGATTTAGACAAGTTTACATAAGTGGGAAAAATCGATACTAAGCTTTGGAAAAGCTGATAGTTGATCTTTCCCAACTATTGCCAACTTGTTAACTATCGGCAAAACCAAAGTATTCAACCTGATTGAACGATTGATGACAGGCGCTGTGCGCACGCTTGCCAGGTAATCAATCAAACCAGGTAACAACATAGCTTGCCACTTCAAGAAAAGCAAAGACATTGAGCTTGCCCTAGACCGAGTACACAGTTCATTCAGCCACGCTGAGGGCAGCTTTATGAACCTCTTGCAGGCGGATGAAATGAAATTCCGCCTTAAGGTCGAGAACTTTATCACAATTTCAAAGTAAAGGTAAGAATTGACAGAAAGCTTAAAAATTGTGGAAGGGTTCTTTTGTTTCGCTAAAAGCCAGATAAGCTGCGGAGTTTGGGACTCTTTGAAAGAGTAAGAAACCCTCCCGTGCATTCCAGGTTTTATGATAGAAATTTCTTATTACTTATTGCTTCCCCTGGTATTCCAGTTAACAGTTGGTCTCTGAGCCCTGGAGGTCGCAGGAGAAGGACCCTGCCAGCTAATGTAAGTGTATTTTTAGATGCATATATATAGATACAGCTTTCTATATAGATACAGCTTTCTATCAAGCAGAAGCATTTTAACTTTAGCCAAATGTGACTGACTCAAGAGCCTTGAGATGAATCTCAGGCTGAAAGCGGAAACCTGTTAAAACAGGTTCAAACCCTAACAGACCTGGGTTTCAGTCAGTTTCAACTGACTCTAGCTTTGAGCCAGAACTTTAGTTCTGAACTTTCTTTCAGTGCCATTCAACTCTAGCCCTGTATTTCAAGGCGAAACCTCTATGTAGAAAGGGTTTCTACTCTTCCAAATAACCCAACTGCCGACGGGCTTCAAACAAGCCAATGGCAACACTGACCGAAAGATTGAGGCTACGAACTCCAGACTGAGCCATTGGAATGCGTAGGGTTGCATTACAACGGTCAAGAACCTCTGGTGGCAGGCCGGCGGTTTCACTTCCAAATAGAAGCCAGTCATCAGGATGAAAGCTGAACTTGATATAACTACATCGTCCAGAAGTGCTGAAGCCAATCCAGCGACCGTTTTGAGACTGCCAGAATGCTTGAAATTCTTCAATGGAGTGGTGATAGCGCAGTTTGACGTAGCTCCAGTAATCCAGCCCTGCCCGTTTAAGGTAGCGATCGCTAATTTCAAAGCCCAGAGGCCCTACCAGATGTAGTTCAGTCTCAGTTGCGGCGCAGGTGCGGGCAATATTCCCTGTATTGGGTGGAATTTGTGGATGGACGAGAACAATCCTCAGCATAGTGTTTAGAACTCGATGCCAGTGGAATGGCTCTATCATTTCAACGCTTAGCGATGGGGGATTGATAGTTTTTTTTAATATTTGGCACTTTCCAGAGATGGTTATTAGGAAATTTGAATGTTCCTAATTCTCTCTAATTGAATGAAATTGTTCTCCTCAATTCACTTCTTCCCGGTCGCTGTGGATGGTGTTCTATAGCTGTCGCCAGGTTGCTTAGGACACTGGGTTTAAGG
>JAIMBL010000142.1 GCA_023511615.1 Leptolyngbyaceae cyanobacterium HOT.MB2.61 | reverse complement strand
CCAATAATGAGCATGGTGTTTCAATAACCCTCCCTAATTTGCAATTCCAATATTGTAGCACAGCCGGTACACTTTTACACTGTCAGCTAGACAACAAAGCGTAATATTTTTTGAAATTCGTCAATATTCGGAATAATAACACAAGAGTTACCCTCTAATCTCCATATTGTGGCTGTGATATACTTTTTATAGGTGTAAAACATGGATTTAGGAGAGGAGGCCCAACCACATGAAAGCAATCACATTATGGCAGCCCTGGGCCCAGCTGATAGTCCAGGGAGACAAGCTGGTAGAAACGAGGAGTTATAATATTAACATAAGAGGACGAGTGGCCATACACGCAGCCAAAAGCGACCACAGCGGGATATTACTTCACATACCAATGCGGGAGCTCGCATACTTCCAGGAGGCAGGAGTAACCGGCGCAAAAGAGCCGCCCAGAGGAGCAATAGTGGGGACGGTAGAAACCGTAGACAGCCTGCCAATTGAAGAGCTGATAGGAACCAAATACGACACTCCAAAAGAGCGAGCCTTCGGAGATTGGAGCCCAGGACGCTGGGGATGGATACTTCGAAACCCGGTGATTTTTGAAAAGCCGATACCGGCCAAAGGCGCCCAAGGTTTCTGGAATTGGAGGACAGACACATGATCAGGTATAAGTGCCCAAGATGCAAAGGAAACCAATACTCCGCGAGCCCGGATAAAGCACATGAGCCGTGCATTTACTGCGGCCACGAAGGAACGGTACCGATGAGAAGCCTGGAAGAGGAGGGGAACGATGAAAACATACATGAACAGGATCGACCGGGAGCACCATGTGATGATCCTGATCATATGGGATTATTTAAACACATGGCTGGAGCAGACCAGCTGCCTCACCAAAGAGGAGAGGAAGAGAGTCAAGACAGACGAGAATTGGACCATAGATGGGAACAGGTAACAAAAAAAATTGACAGACTTCTGGAACGATCGCTCCCTTCAGTGCCCAAATCGTAATGATTTTTGAGTCGTTAATGATGGCGGCTAGCGCCGCTTATCATTGCCCCCCGCCAGGGGTTCCACCCCTGCACCCCGTCCTAACGGCAATAACTACTGCTACAGCTTACCCTACTTGTTCATTGACAGGTTGGGAGAACGAGTTTTTTAGAGGTGTTCGAAGTTTATTGGGAGGGATTGTCAGGGGTTGCAGATATTAGAGGGGCGACAGCCTTTTACCTGACTATAATGCCGTCTTTTCCATCGCCTGATATCAATTCTTCAAAGCAAGGCTACAGATGAAGAGACCAGAACCCTCTCAGGGTTTAGTGTTGGTCAATCCAAAATCGCAAATCCAAAATCAAGAATCGGTATGATTCTGTCTTCCCGTAAAATGCTATCGGGGAGCAGAGGTGACTTCCCCCTGTCCCCTAATACTTCGCTAGTTTGGAGAACTGTCTGTGGACCTAACCCATATTCCAGCCCAACCCAAACCCGGTTTGATAAATATCCTGATCGAGATCCCTGCTGGGAGTAAAAATAAGTATGAGTTCGATAAGGACCTGAACGCCTTTGCCCTCGATCGCGTTCTCTATTCCTCCGTGCAATATCCCTATGACTACGGCTTTGTGCCCAACACTCTGGCAGATGACGGTGATCCTTTAGATGGCATGGTGTTGATGGATCAGCCCACCTTTCCTGGATGCATCATTGCAGCTCGTCCCATCGGTATGCTGGAGATGATTGATGGGGGCGATCGCGATGAGAAAATCCTTTGTGTACCCGACAAAGACCCCCGGTACGCTCAGGTTAAGAACCTGTCTGATGTTGCCCCTCACCGGCTGGATGAAATTGCTGAATTCTTTCGGTCCTACAAAAACCTGGAGAAGAAAGTAACCGAAATCTTAGGCTGGAAAGATGTAGATCAGGTTATGCTCCTGGTAGAGAAATGTATCAAAGCAGGCCGCAAATGAGCTTGAGCTTAGCGCTGCCAGCCTGATTGTCATTTCTCGTTTGCGTGTCCGTAGTCAGCCCTCTGTTATGCTTTGCCACCGGCTTATGGCTACGGACGCGTTGCTTTTTCCGTTTTGAGTCCCAACTCGATACATTGATTATAGGAGAGTCTCTTATTCTTTCGTAAATTAATCACAATTCCTGACTGTTCCAACAAAGCTGGTATACACAAAATAGCAAGTTGCGTCAACACACCAGTAGACGAATCCAACAGCCAGGCTTGTGCATCTCTTGACCGCAACCTTTTCTACTATGCAGCGAACGCTCCTACTATCCAAAATCCATAATTGCACGCTGACTGCTGCCAACCTGAACTATGTGGGTAGCATAAGTATTGATGAGACGATATTAAACGCAGCGGGAATTCTCCCCTACGAGCAAGTTCAGGTTGTGAACGTGGCAAATGGTGAGCGCTTAATTACCTACACGATCCCCGCCCCTGCAGGTTCAGGGGCTGTTGAACTGAACGGGGCGGCTGCCCGTTTAGGAATGCCTGGCGATCGGGTCATCATTATGACCTATGCTCAGCTTTCGCCCCAGGAGCTGGCAACCCATTCTCCCAACGTTGTTTTGGTAGACAGTGATAATCGCGTGATAGAAGTTCGGCAGTACACAGACCCTTTAACAGAAGAACACCTGACCAGCAATGTCAAATTTTGACTCACCTGCATTCAATATAGGGGGTGAATATGGAGGAACTGAAGAAATGAGCCACCCCCCCGATTTTGTCGTCCAATTTTGGGGCGTGCGCGGCAGTATTCCAGCTCCTAGCAGCGAAACAGTGCGCTACGGCGGCAATACCTCCTGTGTTGAGATGCGGGTGGCAGGGAAGCGGCTGATTTTCGATGGTGGTACGGGTTTGCGGGTTCTGGGCGAGCATCTGATAAAGCAGATGCCGATTGAAGCCTACATGTTCTTTACTCACTCCCACTGGGATCATATCCAGGGCTTTCCGTTCTTCAAACCGGCATTTATTCGAGGGAACTGTTTCCATATCTATGGGGCGATCGCGCCCAACGGGGCAACCATGAAGCAGCGCCTGCACGACCAGATGCTGCATCCCAACTTTCCGGTTCCTATGCAGGTTATGCAATCTGACCTTAAATTCTACGATTTGTTCCCCGGCGATGTCATGAATATTGACGACATCACCATCGAAACGGGACCGCTCAACCACCCAAACACAGCGATGGGGTACCGGGTCACCTGGCAGGGGCGTACCGTTGTTTATGCCACCGATACGGAACACTTCCCCGATCGCATGGATGAGAACCTGCTGCATCTTGCCCGTGACGCCAATATTCTGATTTGCGATGCCTGCTATACGGACGAAGAATATCACGATCCCAAGTCTCCCAAAGTTGGCTGGGGACACTCCACCTGGCAGGAAGCGGTCAAGTTAGCGAAGGCAGCGAGAGTCAGGAAGGCCGTCATCTTCCACCATGACCCCAACCATACTGATGACTTTTTAGATGAGGTAGAAGCCCAGGTACAGGCTGTGTTCCCAAACGGCATCCTGGCAAGGGAAGGGATGATTTTGCCAGTGGTTTGAGAAGTTATGAGTTATGAGTTATGAGTTGGCAGATTGAACTCTTAATCCGCCCCTCTTAACTTTCAGTTCTTAGCTATGTTTCTTTTCCTCTCAAAACTTCTCCCCCTCTTCCTTTACCCCCTGGGGCTGACGTGCTTGCTGTTAATTCTGGCACTGATCGTTATCTGGAAGCGTCCCCGGTTGGCAGTCATTCCTATTCTGCTAGGGCTGGTCCTTCTGTTGGGGGGAAGTAACGGTTGGGTGAGTAGCTGGCTGGTGCGATCGCTCGAATTCCAACACCTTCCAGCCGCAGAAGTTCCCAGGGCAGAGGCAATTGTCGTCCTAGGGGGGGCGACAAAACCCCAATCTCCGCCCCGTCCCTGGGTGGAGGTCAGTGAAGAGGGCGATCGCGTCCTGTATGCAGCCAGGCTTTACCGGGAGGGTAAGGCCCGCCTCATGATTCTCAGCGGCGGTCGGATTGATTGGCGGGGGGGCGGTCCATCGGAATCGGCGGATATGGCAGAACTGGTGCAGGGAATGGGTGTGCCGGAAGCGGCCATTCTGCAAGACCCAACATCGCGCAACACCTGTGAGAATGCGGTAAATGTGAAGCAAATCATGGAGTCGAAGGGAATTCGCCGGGTTTTGCTGGTCACCTCTGCCATGCACATGCCCCGATCGCTGATGATTTTTAAGAAACTGGGAATCGATGCGATCGCAGCCCCCACCGATTTCCTGTCCTCTCAGCAAGATACATCGGAACTGACCAGTAGCGCCGAAGCTGTTATTCTTAATCTTCTCCCCGATGCGGATCGATTGCTACGCACAACTCGCGCCATCAAGGAATACGTTGGTATCGGTGTTTATTGGCTAAGGGGATGGGTTTAAGCGATGTCCGGGAGGGCAAGGTTGAAAGGGATTGAATCTTAAATCTTTCTCAAAATTTCAGTAACCCAGGCGACCTCTTCAGCATGAGGGGCAGGCTTCAGGGGTTGAGTGTAGTCGATACCCGTGTCCACTCCGTTGGGCCAGGGCAACGTCTGCAATGCCGACCAGCAGGGTGTCATCAACCCTGGTGTAGGTCCGTTCTTCGATTGAACCCCCGTATTGAGGTGCAATTTGAGGGGTTAAGTCATCAGCGATCGCCACCATCAAACGGTGATGTACCTGATGCCAGAGTTCAGGTTGCTCCAGATATAAATTCATTCCAGGAAATAGAATGGGCATTGCCAGGTGATGGTTTGAGCGTCTCTTGTGGGAATGGGTGGAGAAATCGTGTCTTAGAGCTTTGATCGCTCCTGGTAAAGCTGAACGATTCGGTTAACCACTTCCTCAATCGTCAGGTTATCACTCTGAATCTCCACGGCATCTGCGGCTTTCCTCAGGGGAGCCAGGGCACGGGTGCTATCTTTGCGATCGCGCTCATAGATGGACTGCTCCAGCTCATCCAGGCTGACTTCGCTTTTGCCCTGATTTTTCAAATCCTGCTGGCGGCGGCGGGCCCGCTCCTGGACAGAAGCCGTCAGGTAGATCTTTACTTCCGCATCGGGGAAGACGTGGGTGCCAATATCCCGACCTTCAATCACAATGCCACCATTTTTCCCGTAGCGACGCTGTTGTTTCACCAGTTCCCTACGCACGGCGGGTTGGGCCGCGATCGCGGAAACGTGGGAAGTCACCTCAAAACTGCGAATCTTCTGGGTGACATCCTGACCATTGACAAAGATCTGGGAGGTAGAGAGTTGCTCTCGCCTCTCGCCTCTCGCCTCACCCCACACCTCAATCTGGCATTGGCTGACTAGCTCCGCAACTCCAGGTTCGTCGTTGATGGCTACCCCAGACTGCAACACAAGCCAGGTAAGGGCACGATACATAGCTCCGGTATCAAGATAGAGGAGGTTGAGCGCTTCGGCCACTTTACGAGCAACGGTAGATTTTCCGGCTCCAGCGGGACCATCGATCGCCACAATCGGTTTGCGATTGCAGAGGAGGATGTTATCAATCAAGCGAGTGGTGCCCAATCGTGCCGCGATCGCCAGCAGCCCTGAATCCTCCACCGTTTCCAGTGGAGCCAGAGTTGTGGGGTGAACTAGGTCAACGTATTCTGGGGCGATCGCAGGTACGGTTTCCAATTCTGCCTTCACGGCGCCAATCAGTGCCCCGCGGGATCGCTCTCCAGCCCGAAATGCCTGCTCTGCTTGTTTTAGCCCACGGTAGAGAACTGCTGCCTGTTCTCGCTCCTCGGCTGATAAATACTGATTGCGGGAACTCATGGCTAATCCACTCTTCTCTCTCACCGTTGTGCAAGGGACAATTTCGACAGGAATATTTAGGTCTTCCACTATCTGTTGAATGATTGCTAATTGCTGGGCGTCCTTTTGCCCAAAATAGGCTCGATCAGGGTGCACCAGGTTTAACAGCTTCGTCACAATCGTTGCCACACCCTGGAAATGATTCAGCCGAGTCCGACCGCAAAGAACAGAAATCATCGGCTCTGGGGGAACAACCTGGGTAGGGGGGAGGGGGAGGAGGGTGGCTGGATGGATGAGTTCTGAGTTTTGAGGTTTGAGGTTTGAATTCTGAGTAATTTCTCGACTCCCAACTCCCAATTCCTGACTCCTGGCTTCTGGCTCCTGTTCCCCAGTCCCTCGCCCCCAGTCCCTGCCCTCTGCCCCCTGCCTTCTGACCCCCATCTCTTCTGGGCTGGGTGCAAAAACTACATCCACTCCAGCCTGCTCACACAGGGCCAGATCCTGGGGGAGCGATCGCGGATAGCGCTGAAAGTCTTCATTCGGACCAAACTGAAGGGGATTCACAAAGATGCTGACAACAACAATCTTGTTTTCCCGACGGGCTCGTTGAATCAGACTCAGATGCCCGGCATGCAGCGCCCCCATTGTGGGCACCAGACCGACTTCTGGAACCGGACCAATAGGGGAGGCTTCATAAACAACCGACTCCCCCGACAGGTGTTGACCAGGTCGGTGCAAGTCTAGATAGCAGCGTAACCCTGCAACGGTTGTAAACAGACGCACCGTAACCCCCAAGGACTCAACCTGAAAAACTTTAGCGTTAAGAGAGCCTACAGTCCATAGTCTAAATTCCAAATCGCGAAGGTGGCAGGGATTTACAGAAAGCATAAGATTTACCGTTATGTCAGTCGTAATGCCTTTTGAATTGCTATGGCGGTAGTGATTGTGGTTAGGACGGGATGCAGGGGTGGAACCCCTGGCTGGGGGCAAAGCCCCCACTCCCTCTCTAATTCCAATGTCTTAACGCACCTGCCTAGAGCTAACGATGGCAACTAGCACTGTCTACTGTTACCTGGTGAGGGCCACCAGATTTACAATGGCAGAGGTGGTTTGACTTCTTTCTGAAACTATGCAGGTAGCCTCGACCGTCGCCCCTGTTCTGGGTCAGTATTGGCAGTGGCGGCAACAGTCCATCCATTACGTCAAAGCAGGAACCAGACAGCCTCAGCGTCCCCCCTTACTCCTGATTCATGGATTTGGAGCCTCAACCGATCACTGGCGTAAGAACGTCGCTGGACTGAGTGAAACGTTTGAAGTCTGGGCAATCGATTTGCTGGGGTTTGGCCGATCAGCCAAACCAGACTGGCAGTATAGTGGCAACCTCTGGCGAGATCAGTTGCATGATTTTATTGACCAGGTGATTGGTCAGCCTGTGGTGCTGGTGGGAAATTCCCTGGGAGGGTACGCGGCTCTGTGTGTAGCTGCTCAACGACCCCAGTCAGCAGCAGGGTTAGTGTTAATCAATAGCGCAGGCCCTTTTACCGATATCCAGGGCACCACCAAACCCGACCCGATGCGCGAAGTGATGGGCAAGGTTGTGCAAACTCTCTTTCGCCAGGATTGGGCAAGTTTTTTGCTGTTTCAGTACATTCGGCAAAAGTCCATCATCCGCAGAACCCTGGAACAGGTCTATCTGGATCAAAGCGCTGTCACTGACCAACTGGTTGAAGATATTTATCGCCCTTCCTGTGACCCAGGTGCTGCAAGAGTGTTTGCTTCGGTATTTCGCACGTCCCAGGGTGAGAAGGTGGATGTTTTGCTAAGACAGTTAACTTGTCCATTGCTGATGCTCTGGGGTGAGGCCGATCCCTGGATCAATGCCAGAGAGCGGGGAGCCAGGTTTCGCCGCTATCACCCTCAGCTAACAGAATATTATTTACGGGCCGGGCATTGCCCCCATGATGAGATTCCTAACCAGGTGAATGATTTGATTCATTCCTGGGTGTTGAAGTGTACTGGCTCTTTCACAAATGATTGAGGACTGCTATATCCTGATAGTTTTCTGGTATCCTGTCAGTTCTGAAGCCTGAACGTTTTAACACAGCATCCATAAACAACGGGAGATGGCGGCAATGGTAATCAGCATGATACAGGAGATGACCACCTGGATGGTGGGAGTCACCCACTGGACAGACGCTTTACAGGTGATTCACTGGCATCTACCGCTGGATTTGGCAATTTTGGATAAACCCCTGCAAGTGGATTTGGCTGGGGATGTGCAACGGGCTTTCAATAACTTTGTCAAAACGGGTCAGGTTTGGGCATTTCTGATTGGGATTATTCTGGGATATCTGTTTAGAACCTTTACAAGCTACGGTTGAAGTGGTTTTAGATGTTGGATGGGTGACCTTTAGATTGGCTTTGCTGATACCAATTGGGAGTTTCAAATTTGCGATATTGACGACTGAATCTGAGCGCGATAAGGGAAAATTTGAAACTCTTCCAGAGTTGAAGCGCCGGATCAAAATCTGAAGTCCAGCATCCGAAATTATTATGGATAGTTCTTTGACCCAAATTTCTTCTCAACCCTCTACCTGGAGCCAGCGATTTGAGTCAGCGTTGCATCCGGCGATCGCTCGTTTTAACGCCAGCATCGGCTTTGACATTCGTTTGATCGAATACGACATTACTGGCTCTCAGGCTCATGCCCGTATGCTGGCCCATACTGGCATCATTTCGGCAGAAGAGGGCGAAAAACTGGTGCGTGGGTTGGAGCAGATCCGGCAGGAGTACCGTCAGGGCTTTTTTAATCCCGGCATTGATGCGGAAGATGTGCATTTTGCAGTGGAGCGGCGGTTGACGGAACTGTTGGGGGACGTGGGCAAAAAGCTGCACACGGCGCGATCGCGCAATGACCAGGTAGGTACGGACACGCGCCTCTACTTGCGGGATCAAATTCAGCAAATTCGGGTTCAGTTGCGTGAGTTTCAGTCTGTTTTGCTGAACCTGGCAGAACAGCATGTGGAAACGTTGATACCTGGCTACACCCATTTGCAGCGGGCCCAACCCCTGAGCCTGGCCCATCATTTGCTGGCTTACTTTGAGATGAGCCAGCGGGATTGGGAGCGATTGGGCGAAATTTACCAGCGGGTGAATATTTCGCCTCTGGGTTCGGGAGCGCTGGCAGGCACGACCTTTCCGATTGACCGCCACTACACGGCGCAGTTGCTGAACTTTGGTGGTGTGTATGCCAATAGTCTGGATGGGGTGAGCGATCGCGATTTTGCGATCGAATTTCTGTGTGCAGCCAGCCTGATCATGGTTCATCTCAGTCGTTTATCAGAAGAAATCATTCTGTGGGCATCGGAAGAGTTTGGCTTTATCACTCTAAAAGATAGCTGTTCCACCGGCTCCAGCATTATGCCCCAGAAGAAGAACCCCGACGTCCCTGAACTGGTGCGGGGCAAAACGGGGCGCGTGTTTGGCCATCTCCAGGGCCTGTTAGTTCTGATGAAAGGGCTGCCTCTGGCTTACAACAAAGACTTGCAAGAAGACAAGGAAGCTCTCTTTGATACCGTGATTACCGTGCAAGCCTGTCTGGAAGCAATGACCATTTTGCTCCGGGAAGGGATTGAATTTTGCATCTCGCGCTTGCAGGAAGCCGTCAACGAAGACTTTTCCAATGCTACCGACGTGGCCGATTACCTGGCCGCGAAAGGAGTTCCATTCCGGGAAGCGTATAATCTGGTCGGCAAGGTGGTCAAAACGTCTGTGGCCCAGGGCAAGTTGCTGAAAGACCTGACACTAGACGAGTGGAAGGAACTGCATCCAGCGTTTGAGGCTGATGTTTATGATGCGATCGCCCCCACGCGGGTGGTTGCAGCCCGCAATAGTTACGGGGGAACTGGATTTGAACAGGTGAGACGGGCCTTGCAAACTGCAAAAAATCGAATTACCCATAAGAATGCTGACGATTAATGGACATGGGCCTGATGCCCCCATCCTTCCCTACCCTACCGATTCTGCCCTCTCCTCTGCCGATTTTCAGAAGAGGCCCATGACCGACTCCGAGAAAATCACGCCCCTGTCCCACCCGCTTCATCATGGGCAAATTTTCTTTAGCCCCGGTTGTCACTTTAGCTACCGGGTGATTGGTCCCTGTTGCCGCTTATTCGATCGCGAACAACTTCCCTACCCCTGCTGTCGCATTCAGTGGCGCGGAAAAGAACCCAGTTGGCGTCGGATTGGTAAACGTTTTGTGGTTGATCTGGCCACCAGAACCCATCCTTCCTACAGCGTTGAAATTCTGGGGCAGGGGTCCCTGGAACCGGTAGTCATTACGCTATATTCCGTCACCTTGCCCCAACCTCTGCGAGACTGGTGGCATTCAGACAAGCTCAGGTATTTCCCTGACCTGGAAGTGATCCGGGAAAATCTGAGATCTCCAACTTCTCAAATCGGCTAGCCAATCTATCATTACTCCCTTCTCCCTCCGCTCTGTTGTTTTTCTGCTCCATGACTAACTCCGATTCTCCTGGCTTGCCAGTGAAAAAGTAGCATAAGCGACTCTTTCATCCAAGACAAAATCCCTGGAATATTGATTGTGTTTTGGTGATGAGCGATGCTTATCACCAAACTCTTAGGAGAGCCTTAACTCCCTCATTTGGAGAACTCCCCTAACCAGATGAGGTTCTGCTGAAGACAGCAACGTTGAGGGATAGACCGCACTGCCCCAGATGGGATGCAGAATCACCGAGCAACCGTGGCGATCGCAAGTAGAATAGCCCAAACATGACCGCACCACCGCCACATCATCTAACCTCAATGAACCCGGTGGAGAAAACAACGGAGAACCGGTGCAGGGATCAAACACCTCTGCCAGATGCCCCATATGTTGAAGCCTGGCAGCAACCTGACCGCCAAACTGGAGAAATTGCTGACGTAACAATTGCTTTTGGGCTTCTGCCGCAGGCGACTTTTCTAAAAGATTGCAACTGGAGGGTTGAAGCACAACCAGTACAGAGGAAACTGGCAGCGACCAAGCTGGTAGTAGCTTAGTTCGATGGGTGCAAATAAATTGACTGGGCGTATGAACAGACCACTGCATGGGCAAAATCTTCCCTTCTCTCTTCGTCCACCCTTTCCCCTTTCCCTCGCCTTCTGACTCCTGACTCCCAACTCCCGACTTCCCACTTCTATGGCTCTACGCCAGTGCGTTAGGGCATTGAAATTAGAGGAGGGGTGGGGACTTCGCCCCCAGCCAGGGGTTCCACCCCTACACCCCGTCCTAACCACGATGACTACTGCTATCTTTTTAAATCAAGAGCACTACAGGCATTCATTCATCATAAAGGACTCTAACCCATGACTCGTGTTAGCTTATGTTTTGTTGCTGCCCAAATCCGGGAATCTCCATCGTTAAGAAAGTCAAATCTTTTTAAGAAAACTTTCTCATAGTGAAATGAGTTGTGATTTCAGCCCATCTGTTGAAGAAGGGGCATAGAATAAATTCGATAGCATTAATTGATTGATTATTGATTACAGGAGAACATCATGCCGCTTGCGGTTGGGGTGATTCAGACAGATGGCTTCCCGCCTGTTTTGGCAGCGGCTGATGCAATGGTGAAATCGGGGCGGGTGACCCTTGTTTATTTTGGCTTAGCGGAAAGAGCCGAGTTTTTGGTTGCAGTCCGGGGCCCAACGGCGGAGGTCAACCGGGCGGTTAAAGCGGGCGTGGATGCAGCCAATACTGCTCCTCCTGGCGAAAAGCTGGTTTCCTGGTACATCATTCCCAATCCACCAGAAAATGTGGAGTCAGTGCTGCCCCTGGAGTTTACTCCACTGGTAGAGCGGTTTCGAGTGTAACCAGGCGGCTTCAGGTTGCGCCGGAGAGCGAGATTAAGGAATAACAGAGCTTTGAATTTTTATTGCTTGATTCAGGAGATTCACAATGCCGAAAGCGGTCGGATCAATTGAGACAAAAGGGTTCCCTGCTATGATGGCAGCGGCAGATGCAATGGTAAAAGCGGGACGGATCACGCTGGTTGGTTACATCCGGGCAGGTAGCGCACGATTTACCGTGAATATTCGGGGTGATGTTTCTGAGGTGAAGCGGGCAGTGGAAGCGGGAGTAGAAGCCGCAGAAAGAACCTATGGGGGCACGGTAGAGACGTGGGTGATTATTCCAAACCCCCATGAGAATGTGGAGACGGTGTTACCGATTGGGTATACAGAGCAGGTTGAACGGTTCAGAGTGGCTGTAGAGGGGCAACCGGCACTTGGACAGTCACCGAATGGTTCGAGTTGAAGTCATTGTTCTGTGATAATTCGCAAGAGACCGGAACTGTGACGATCGCTCTGGGAATGCTGGAAACGCTGGGTGTCCCAGCCGCTCTCGAAGCGGGGGACGCGATGGCAAAGGCTGCCCAAGTGACGCTGGTTGGCTACGAAAACACAGACTTGGGCAGAATTACCGTATTGATTCGGGGAAACGTGGCCGAGGTGCAACGGGCGATCGCCGCTGGAATTGCTTCTTTACGGCGTGTAAACAGCCAGGAAAACTTACTTCTCTCCCACCACATCATTCCCCGCCCCCACGAGAACTTGGAATTTGTTCTACCCATTTATTTTTCGGATCAGGTGGCCCAGTTCCAGCAAGAGATTCGATTTCCACCCCCTTTATCTGTTTAACCCACCTGTCTGCAAATATGAATGAGGCGAATCATTTGCCCTCAGTAGGAGCCGATATCATGGGGCCTAGAACAATGTATCAATCTAATTTGCTGGGACGAAGGGGTTGAATTTGACCAGGCTGGCAGCACTGACGCAGGCTCAGTTAGAGACTGAAGTGGCACGCGCTAGGACCCAGACACAGTTTGGGCGGCTACCAGATTACGTTCCATTACTGGCGAAGGCAAATCCGGAGTGGGTCGCCGTCTGGGTTCAGCCATTGCATGGGTCAATTTGTGCGGCTGGAGATGTTCACCAACCCTTTGTATTGATGAGTGTGGTGAAGCCGTTGTTGCTGTTGTTTTTGCTGGAGCAACTTGGTCAGAGAACCGTTTTTGCTCGTGTAGGAATGGAACCGTCGGATCAATCGTTTCATTCCCTCAGCCAGTTGCAAGTAGATCGGGGATTTCCGCGCAATCCCATGCTCAACAGTGGCGCGATCGCCCTTGCCGATCTGCTACCTGGCAGGGATGGAACCTCCCGCTGTGAAATGCTGCGCCGGTGGCTTAACCAGATCTCTGGGAGCCAACTGGTTCTGGATGAGCCCGTCCTGGCATCGGTGCGATCGCTCCCCAACGAAACAAACCGGGCGATCGCCAACCTTCTGGCAGAATCTGGCCATCTGGATTCCATAGAAACAGCCCTGGATACCTATAACCAGATTTGTTGTCTGTCAGGCACTGTGGAAGATCTGGCAAAATTAGGCGTTGTGCTGGCAGGGGGAATCAGGGGATCCAGGGGAGTCGGGGAAGAAGTTTTGCCTCAAACTCAAAACTCAAATCAAAACTCAAAGCTCAAAACTCAAAACTCCCCCCCCACCTCTCAAAACCTCCGTGTCGTCAACGCCCTCATGCTCACCTGTGGTCTGTACGAATTTTCCGGACGGTTTGCGGTAAGGGTTGGGCTACCGACCAAATCGGGAGTAAGTGGAGCCCTGTTGTCGGTAGTGCCAGGGCAGGGAGCGATCGCCTGCTACAGTCCGGCAATTAATGCCACTGGCAACTCGGTCGCTGGGCTATATCTACTGGAGCAACTGGCTCAAACCCTGAACTTAAGCATTTTTGTTTGAAATTAAGTTCCCGATACGTGATGTGCAACTTAAAGAAAGCCCTCATCCCCCAGCCCCTTCTCCCAAGTAG
>JAIMBL010000141.1 GCA_023511615.1 Leptolyngbyaceae cyanobacterium HOT.MB2.61 | reverse complement strand
ATCACTCTATCTAGCCTAGCGATTTCACGCAGGTGGAGATGGAAAAGTTATGCAACTTATTTTTGTAAGGTTCCTAAGCTGTTCGTCATTGAAATTTCTGAGCCAAATGCCTGCCTGCAAAGATTTCAGCAAGATTTATATGCGGTTTAAATGCATAACAGCTTACTACCTTACTGCTACTTAAAAAGCTTGTTGCCTAGTTTTTCTCCTCCTTTAGAGCCAAGGTAACTGCCAGCAGTACCCAGGGCAAAACCGATCGCCGCTCCTGGAACGGCTCCAACTCCCCCAAATGCGGCTCCGATCGCGGCTCCTGCTGCGGCTCCCGCTGCACCACCAGCTAACCCTCCTACTACTTTGGTGGTCGTTCGTTTCGCATTCGTTCCAAACTTTCCACCATCTCTGTCTACTGCACGCTTAATGTCTACGACATCCATGCCCAAACCAACAACTTGACCCGCAATTCCTAAACGTCTTACTCCCTTCATGGCAGCACTGGCTCCACTACCACTGACTCTGGGTGGGCTTCCTCCACTGGGAGGGCGGCCAGCGACTCTGGCTGTCACTCCGGGCGGTTGTGGTCTGGGGGAGCGCGGTGGTCGTGATCCACCGTTGCCTCCTGGTGATGAAGTGGGTCGAATGCCACCTGAGCGAGGTGCCTGTCCTCCAGAGTTGCCTCCAGAGGGTCGGGGTGGGCGGGTGCCACCCGATCCTGCCGGAGTACCACCCGATGGAGGGGGTTGTCCTCCAGGGTTATTGGGGCTTGTTCCTTGACTTCGCCTGTCTCTCAACCGTTCTGCAATTCGTCGTGACCAGGACTCTGCTCTACGATTTCTTACGCTCTCCTCAGCAGAGGTTCTTGCATATTCACTTCGTTGCCGTGAGGTCATGCTGAGCAGTGTGGAGAGTGGTATAGTCCGCATCCGCCCATCTGCGCGGTAGTGTTCTAGTCTGGCTGGTGTTATCACCTGTCCGCTTCTGCTGATTCTAGCTGGTTCAACAATGAAACGATCCCTTTGAGGAAAGAGAGTTGCTCTGCCTTGAGTAATTTCCCCACACCCGCCAGACCCAGGCAAGGGAATACATACTGCCCGACTCACAGCAACTAGCCTGGGAGGACGAAATAAACGAGATGCGAATGCCTTTGCTTCTGCATGGGCATCTTGCCAACCTGCTCTAAGCACTCTAAACACGACCCCTCTGTTTCTGATACTGGTATCTAAGCCACCCCTTCCCCTGGGTATGAATCCAGCGAGTCGGCTGAATACAAGCCCTCGCCTTACTAATCTGGGATCAGTCAATACTCCACTGCGGAATGGTCTCGTGCTGCCCTCAGCTAGAGCAATTGTTCCTCCTTTCAATGTTTCGGTGGAGGCTGGTCGGGTACCACGTACCAGTTCGCTGAATAATCTTCTAGTTCTTGAGCCTCGCAGTGGTGAACCTTCTCTTATAGCCTCTCCGATCCCCTGCAAAGCTTCTATACGTCTGATACGTTCTCGTTCAGGAAATTGGCTGAGGACTTCTCGAACCTGAGGATCTGTCTGTCTGCTAACAAATTCCTGCCAACTTTGTTGTCCAGTGCCTGGATATTGTTGCCTGGCTGCATCAACTCTTGTGATTAGATCTAGTCTATTCGGGGCTGCCTCCAGCATGCGAATAGTATCATTGGCGACTCTATTTTCCAACCGGGTTGTTCTGAATTGATCAATCCGAGTGGCTCCCCTCTCTGCCAACCGTCTCCCTAATTCGATGAAGCTCAATCCTGCGGCGACTGCACGACCTCCCTGCCGGGCAAGGTTGCCCGTTTGATCTATCCGGCTCTCATCTTGAGAGGAAGGATCATTGTTCGTGACCGATGCCAGTTGTCCTGATCCATTCAGCAGCGGTGATGTTAGACCACTGTTAAACGTCTGCCCTGAAAATCTACTGGGAAATGGGTTATTTCCTTGTACTTCGGCAACGTCATCTCCAACAGAACTCCATTGCAGTGGCGATAGCTGTGCTGTTTGGGTTTCCTGTTCCAATCCTGAGCTAAAGAAACTGCGATTGTGGCTTGCTGGATTTAACCAATCGGAATCGGAAGAATCCATATGAGGAATGGAGGTGCTATGGGAAGTCGGTTGGTTCCAGCCATCTGGGTTGAACGGTTGGCGTAGTGGCGATCGCGGTTGAAAACTGGCTGCATTTTGTTGATTCGCATAGGAATGTTCATGTGCCATGAGCAATCTCCTGAACACTCAGTAAAACAGGTTTGGCAAGCAAGCTAGTGGAACCAGGGATAGCCAGTGGGAAGGGCGATCGCCCACTGACTATCCATTAGTGGTATTAGAAATTACGTTCACTGATAGGTATGGTTGAAGCGTTTCCACCCGGTATGCGATGCAATGTAATGGTGTAATTCATCCACTCCACGCCAGAGGCAGTTCTACGCTCTGTGAAACTTAATACCTTCTGGAATTGAGAGAAGGAGTAAGGTTGCGAAAATCGTTGAGCATTGGGATTCCAATTCCTCCCTAAGCCAAATTTGAGAGTACATTTGCAAGTACCAATCTGTTGCAGTACCACTGTTTGATTTTTGGGTACATAAACGAATCGCTGAGTTTTTCCAGAGTTGTTATCGACCAGTTTGATGACTGCATCGTAACCAGTTCCATTGACTACTTTTAAGGTGCCGCGCCCCTGAGTATTTTGAGGTGAAATGATGTTCGTGCCGTTGGACAAAGCAGCTCGTTGAGCAATTTGGATGCCTGCAAGTTTTGATGAGTTAGAAGCAGAGAGCGATCGCGGGAGCGGGTTGGCATGAACTTCAGCGTTCAAAACTGCTATGTTGATCGGCGTCAACATCATTGCCGTTGCCAGAGCGAGTTGGCGAAATGAGTTCTTGAGCATGATGAATCTCCTGATTTTGTAAGGTGATTGTGGGTGGGTTCAGCTTGGTTGGCGGACGATTAGCTGGAGGGGAGGCTTAATGCACTCATTGCGGATGCTAATTGGGTGAACCAGGGAGCCGGACGCAGGTTCAAAGGACGCTGGGAGGGCTGTTGCCGCCTACCAGGAGATTGCTGTCGTTCACCCGAGCGAAAGGGGCTGGGTGGTTTCCGGCGGGGTTTATCAAGCGAGTTGGAGACTGTCTGGGGCGATCTGGGACAATTCCTGATGCAGAGGGCTTTTGAGGTTTGGAGGGTTGATTAATGGAAACATCCAGATCAACTTTGAGTGGATTCTGGCTATTTTGTTGCATCAAGTCGGAGACCAGATCGTTGATGCCACTGATCGCTCCCGGTAGTCTGGATGAATTACGGGTACCTACTCCTTGCAGATCCACATCAACATCAAGTAGTTGCTGCCCTGCCTGGGATTTGGGTGTTTCCAGATCGAAATGTACCGAGTTGGGTTTTAGATCTAATTCAATTGTGGCTCCATTGAGTCGGTTGTTGATTCCCGGAGTTGTTTGGAGCAATGCTGGTTGAGAAGATGGCTGGTTAGGTTTAGCCGTTGCATTCGTCCGACCTAGAACATTAGATACCAGTCCATTTAAGCCTTCTAATGCTCTGGTCAATTGAGGCAGATTGTTCGTGCCAATGCCTTGAGCATTGAGATCGACATCGAGCGATCGCTTTCCACCCCTTTGCTTTGGGGTTTCAATATCCAGTTCAATTGAATTGGGTTTGGCTGTGAATTCAACGGTGGCATTTTGCAAATTGATCCCATTTCTCTGTCCAGGCCGGGAACCTTGAGTAGCTTGACCGTTAATCCAGTTGCCAATTCGATTGAGTATGCCGGAGAGATGATTTGAACTGCCCAGATTGGGATTTGTTGTGGAACTACTGTGAGCGATCGGTTGTCCCAAATGTTGCTGGACAAATGGCATTTGACGCAATGCCGATGGCGGTTGAAAGCTAGCAGACTGTTGATGAGCAGAAGAATGATTCGTTCTCATGAGGGTTCTCCTTGAAAATCAATAAAGTGTTTATTCACGAGATCTAAACGGCTGCCTGTTGTTGCTGGTACAGCACCCAATACGCGCCTTTTCGTTGCAACAGTTCTTCGTGGGTGCCCTGTTCGACCAGCACTCCTTTTTCCAATACAAGAATAAGATCGGCTTGCTTGAGTGGGCTGAAGCGATGGGTAATCATCAGGCAGGTGCGATCGCCCCTCACTTTTTGCAAATTTTGCATCACCTTCCGTTCGGTTTCGCTGTCGAGGGCACTGGTGGCTTCATCCAGAATCAGAATCGGCGCATTGGAAAGGAACAGGCGAGACAGTGCCAGCCGTTGCCGTTGCCCGCCGGATAGCCCGGTGCCCCGCTCACCGATGTAGGTTTCATAGCCGTGGGAAAGTTCGGAGATAAAGTCGTGAGCCGCCGCCATTCGAGCTGCTTCGACTACCTGTTCGGGGTGAATATCGGAGTCACCCAGGGTGATGTTGTCCATCACAGAACCACTGAAGAGGTAATCATCCTGCAAAACAACGCTGGTTTGTTTGCGGAGGGAAACCAGATTTGCACCTTTAATGTCAAATCCGTCAATTAATACGCGACCAGACTCCGGCTGATACATGCGCTGAATCAGTTTTGACAGCGTGCTTTTGCCAGAACCACTGCGACCGACAATGCCCACAAACATACCAGGCTTCACTGTAAAGGAAATACCCTTTAAAACCGCTTCATCCTTAGCCTGATAGCGAAAAATGACCTGTTCAAATGTGATGCTTCCCTGCACAGGGGGTAACACCAATCCGGTTTCCGCAGCTGCTTCGGGAGCTTCGTTCAAAATGTCGCCAATCCGGTCTACGGAAAGCAACACCTGCTGAAAGTTTTGCCAGAGCTGCGCCAGATGGAGCAGTGGTGAAATACAGCGTTCACTCAACATCTGGAAGGCAACCAACTGCCCGACGGTCAACTTGCCTTCGATCACTAGACTTGCACCAACCCACAAAATCAACAGCTCCGAAAGATGAGTCAACAACTCGCCTAAATGACCATCCACATTAGACAGGGTAGATGCTCGAAAGTTTGAGCGGACATAGCGGGCAAATAATCCTTCCCACCGCTCACGCACTGGCAACTGGGCCGCATGGGCTTTCACGGCATGAATACCAGACACCGTTTCAACTAAAAAGGATTGGCTATCAGCATGACGGTTGAAGGATTCGTTAAGCCAGTTCCGCAGGATGGGGGTGCAGATCCACATCAATGCAATAAAACCCGGCACGACTACCAAACTCACCCCAGTTAGCTTGGGACTATAAAAGAACATGAGCGTCAGATAGACGACTGTGAACACCGCATCAATGACAACGGTAAGAGCGGTTCCCGTCAAAAATTGACGAATGTTTTCTAGTTCCTGCACTCGTGCTACGGTGTCACCCACCCGTCGCGCCTCAAAATAGGCCAGGGGTAAATCCAACAAATGCCGGAACAATTGGGATGACAACCCCAGATCCAGGCGGCGAGCGGTGTGGGTAAACAGAAAAAGCCGCAGAATGCCAAGAATGGCTTCAAAAATGCCCACCAGCAGGAGCGCGATCGCCATCACATGCAGGGTCGGAAGACTATGGTGAACCACCACCTTGTCAATCACGACCTGGGTCAGCATTGGGGTTGCCAGTCCCAGCAATTGCAGCACCAGCGAGGCCAGCAACACTTCACCTAGCAAGCGGCGGTATTGCCAGACAGCGGGTAAAAACCAGCGTAAGTTAAAGGATTCCGCTTTGCGTGATGGTTGTACCAGCCAGAGTTGACCATCCCAGGCAGTTTCCACCATGACAGGGGGCAGACTTTCGCAGTGTTTGTAGGGATTCAGGGGGTCGGCGATGACCATGCGCTCGCCCTGCACCTCATATACCACCACCCAATGGTCCTGTTCCCAATGCAGCAATCCTGGAAAGGATAATTGTTTCAAACCGTCCCAATCAGTGCGAACATGGTGCAGTTGCAGTCCAATTATTTCCGCGGCTTCCACTAAACTCGGCGGTGCTTGCCCCCGTACCTGACGCTGCACCTGTGGCAAGGGAACCGGTGTTTTCAACTGTTGAGTCACCATTGACAGACAGGCTGCGACTGTATTCAGATTGAAAACATAGGGGTAGCCCTGAACTGGATGGGCATAGTCGAGATCAAAAGGTTGATATCTCCAGCGCAGGGATTCCCAAAATTCCTGCAATTCAGAAGTTGCCGAGGCTTTCCACAGTTCTGAATGCCACAGCACAACAACCACTTCTTTGCTGGCAGCTCTGGCTTTCCAGTGACCAGCCAAGTTGAGACAGCCACCGAGCCAATCTCCCGATTTCAGCAATTCTTTTTTGCCAGGCTCCAGTGCTGATTTTCCGGGTTCCTGAACCAATCTCACCCGTCCAAATAGGATCAGGAATTGACAATCGGGGTTCTGGCTGGACCAGAGAATTTCGCCAGTTGTGAATGTCTTTACTTCAGCCAGTTGCCTGAATTGAAGCTGCTGCTGACCGTTCAGGAGGCTCAGTGGGGGAGTATGCCAGGGCAGGTTCAGGGCATTAATTTTCCATTGTTCAGGTTGAGCAACCATTGTTCACCTGCCTAATTGAGTTGTAAAGTCACATCCATTTGCTGTACTTTCTCGATAAGCCACTGCTCAAAGAGTTCGTCTTTTAATTGCGCTTCCAGTTCTTCATCTAATTCAGTAGGTTGCAAAGCCTTTACCCGAAAGATATACCAGCGATCGCCAATCAATAAAGGTCCAATCACATCACCAGGTCGGTTTGCCTCGATTGCATCTCGTAACTCATCTGGCAGTTCTCCCTGGCTGAGCGGGATTGCCAGACCGCTGTCATCGTCACCATTAGAATTCACCTGGGATGCAATCAGGTGATCAAATTTAGTTCCCCAATTCAACTCCCGACGCAGACTTTTTGCCTGGTTTTCAGTTTCGACACCGATCCAGGAAAGAATGACTTGATCCAGAAACGGTTTGCGCTTCTGAAAGTATTCAGTTAATTGAGGTTGGCTGATCTGATTCTTCAGATGGTCCACTTTCAAATTCCAGACAAACTGCTGGTGAAAGGTTTCAGGGGTGAATCCAATGCTTGTCAACCAATCCTGAAAGTCGTCAGCATCCGTCAACTCGTTCTCGGTACGAAAGTCGATCAGGGATTGTTCAATTGTTTCTGCTGGGAGGTTGAAGCTATCCGGTGATGCATCAGAAGAGTGGCTTTGCGATCGCACCTCTTCCGCCAGGACATGTTGGCACAAGATATCCAGCAAAAACTCCTGAAATGTACCAGCCATTTGTAAGTAATCAATGGCTTGCTTCAAATCAATTGGCTTTTCATTAATCAGTAATAGCGTTGGGGATGACATCCAATGACTCCTTTTAGAGAACAATAAATTTTGAAAGTTAACAGGTTGAATTTGCTGCAACCAATTTTGGAAGCAGTTTGTGTTACACGAGAGATTCAAGGGATATGTCTTGCGTCTAAGTGATCATTTCTCCGCTTGTATACCTCGAACTGGATGTATGCTGGACAGCAGTTAACATTTACTTGTTGTCTTAATGTGTTCCGAATATGTTGCGCTGTAAAACGAACATTGTCGCGTGGCAGGGATAGAATATAAGCTGCTGCATGAGGGTTTCCTGATAACTCAAGTATCTCAGCACAATAAACCACCCTAGAGACTAGGGCTTCATCGCTAATCATCTCTAGTTTTCTCGTTATCTCTGCTACCGGTGTCTGGTCTGTGATGGTATGCCATCTCCAATTGTCGCTGGGCGTATTCATCTGGTTTTCCATTGTTCTGTACTCCTGATAATTGCTTTGTTTCCATCCTTCACAACCTCATCATGGTTGATGGAAGCAGGAGATACCAGACTCAAATCGGCTCAGATTGTTCAAAAAAACTGCTCAGATTGATGGCACGCAGATGAGTGATTTATCAGGAGTTCAGATTATTACAGGAAAGTGCAGAAAAGTTCAGAAATTATCGTAGTCACTGTTGAAAGCTATTTATGGAGCGACTACGGTGATAATTGGCTGACAAAACTTTCAGATTCCTCTATAGTAAGGTTTTCCAGTAAGTAGCTGGATGCAATTAAATTAAAGATGGTTTTGGAGGTAGAGGGGGTGAAACCCCTTGCCTGGGGGCAACGCCCCCACTCCCCTTTCTTCTAATTAATGATGTCTACCTACTTAGATTGGTATGTCTCTTTGAAAAGCTAAATTGCATAAGCTACTCAAGCCTGGATGTAAATAGATTTGTCAGTTATTGGCTACAGGGACAACCACAGCAACCAAATTTGGGGTGCTTATGAGTTATTGGGGTATTTCAGCTACATCGGAGGGACTGGAACGAGTTAGAGCCCGAAAAAGGGAGAAAAAAATGACTCATGATGAGCTTGCGGATGCTTCTCATGTGGCATTTATTACAATTAGACGTTTTTTGGCTGGTGAGAAGGTAAGTGAAGGAACGATTGAGGCGATCGCAAAAGCCCTGGAAATGAAACCAGAAGAAATTGTCGATCCATTCGAGTGGCGAAATCGCAAAGTAGCAAATGGAACTGGAGCATCAGTGGAACTGACTGCTGAACCTGAGCTTTCACCGATTGAAGCCTTTTATGTCAATCGTTTAGATGCTGAGGAACAATGTTACAACGCCCTTGTGCAGCCAGGCGGGATGGTTCGGATTAAAGCACCTCAACTGATGGGTAAAACCTGGTTTATTGAAAGGGTGCTATCTCAATTCAACAAAGACAAAAGCTACCGGAGATTAGATCTGGAAATCGACCGTCATGTGCTAACCAGTCTAAAAGATTTTTACCAGTGGTTCTGTGCGGCTGCGAGTGAAGGATTAGACTTCCCTGTGCAATTAGATACTTACTGGAAAGGATTGGCTCCCAATGGAGATATCACGAATTACTTTCAGAAATATTTATTACAGCGGATGGTCGATGCCCAACAATCTCTGATTCTGGTACTTGATAAAGTCGATCGCGTCTTTGAATGCACAAACATTGCAAATGCTTTTTGTGAGTTGCTGCGCGGCTGGTGTGAGCAGCCAATTAAAGGCAATGCTCACAACCGACAAATCTGGCGTAAACTTCGTCTGGTAATTATCCATTCAACTGAAGTTTATGGTTCTTTAGATATCAACTACTCTCCCCTGGGATCGGTTGGTACTGACTTTAAACTGTCAGAGTTTGATGAAAAACAAGTTCAGGAGTTAGCCCAGCGATATCAACTGTCCTGGACTGAGACAG
Organism: Leptolyngbyaceae cyanobacterium HOT.MB2.61; assembly: GCA_023511615.1. GTDB lineage: Bacteria > Cyanobacteriota > Cyanobacteriia > Leptolyngbyales > Leptolyngbyaceae > Leptothermofonsia. The sequence continues at coordinate 4,533 of JAIMBL010000141.1, read as the reverse complement.
AAATTCATCAACTGATGAATCTGGTGGGGGGGCATCCCTACCTTGTGCATTTAGCGATCGCCAAAGTTGGGTGTCAAAATGTCTTATTAGACCAGATTCTGGAGACAGCCCATACCGAAGTTGGAATTTACGCCGATCATCTACGTCAACTGGCAATGGTTTTAGAGCGATCGCCAGAATTAAAAGATTTGTACAGGGAGATTGTCACAGCAGCTAAACCTGTCCCTCTCAAATCAGTACAGGCATTTAAACTAGACAGCATGGGGTTAACTCAGATCAAGCCATCTGCTACAGGCGAAAATTTGGCAGAACCCCGTTGCCGCCTCTACGGAGAGTTTTTCTGCAATCAGTTTAGTCTCTGACTTGTCTTCAGACCAATCATGTGAGTTCTACAGGAAGGTAACGCCCATGACGGATCGCACACAGCAGTACAGCTACCAAGTGGGAGGTCCCCTCAGTGAGGATAATCTGACCTATGTAGAACGGGAGGCCGATAAAGATCTGTACAAGGCATTGAAAGCGGGAGAATACTGTTACGTCTTAAACTCTCGCCAGATGGGTAAATCGAGTCTGGTCGTCCGAACCCGCAAAAAACTCGAAGATGAGGGATTTAGCTCCGCTTATATCGATTTAACTCTGGTGGGAACTGAAGATGTTTCACTTGATCAGTGGTGTACTACCCTGCTCAGCAATTTAGCAGATAGTTTTCATTTCGACGTGGATGCTGCATCGTGGTGGAAAACCTATGAGGGACTTACGCCCTTAAATCGAATGACCAAGTTCATCGAAACATTTTTACTGACTAAAGAAACACCCAAACACTATATCGTTGTCATTGACGAAATTGATACCGTTTTGAGTCTGAAAAAGTTTCGAGCTGATGACTTTTTTGCTTTCGTTCGGGGTTGTTGCATTCAGCGAACCAACAAACCGGAATACCAGCGCCTCACCTTTGTTTTGATTGGAACGGCTACTCCCTCTGACCTGATTGCAGACCGCGATCGCACCCCCTTTAACCTAGGACGAGCCATATCCCTTTATGGGTTTCGTCTATCAGAAGTTCATCCCCTGACAAAAGGGCTTGAAAGTTGTCCGGTTGAAAATCCACAAGCAGTCTTGGAAGCCATTTTGAACTGGACTGGAGGGCAGCCCTTTCTCACCCAAAAATTGTGTCAACTCATTCTAAACAATCAAGTATCTATTCCCACGGGTCAAGAACCCTTAGTGATTGAACAATTAGTGAAATTTAATATTATTCATAATTGGGAAGAAAGTGATGAACCCCAGCACTTGCGGACGATTCGCGATCGCATCATTCGTAATGTGAAACAAGACAACATCATGAATGTTAAGGATGAGCAGCACGCCAGTAATCTGCTCAGCGCCTATCAAAAGATCTTGCAACACGGAAAGATATCTGCTGATAACAGTCCTGAGCAAGAAGATCTGAGACTATCAGGCTTAGTCGTTAAACAAGACGGAGTGTTAAAAGTCTACAACCGCATCTACCAGGAAGTATTCAACGAACGCTGGGTACAGAAAGAACTGGCCAATCTCCGCCCCTATCGGGAACAAATTAAGGCATGGTCCAGCTCAAACCGGAGTGATGAATCCCGGTTACTGCATGGTAAGGCACTTCAGGATGCTCTGGAGTGGGCAAAGGGGAAACAACTGGGTGAGGAAGACAACCAGTTTTTAGAAGCCAGCCAGACGTTTGAGCAACTATCCAAAGCAAAACCTGAAGTGGCGGCTATTCTCAAACAATACCAGCCCGAACTACAGAAGATTACTAACCACCTCTCCCTGATCATCCAGGAAGTGATCCGCTGGGCTGGTAATGAACCATTGCTGATAGAGCAAATTTGTCAGCTATTGATTCAGGAAAGAGCAAATGTGCCCATTTCTGAAGGCAAAGAGGCCGAAGAAGTCGAGCATCTCATCCAAACCTACCTGATCCGGGACTGGGAAAACCAACCTGCCGCAGAACTTCTGAAGCATATTCGCAATTCAATTCGAGGAGAGGATGAGAAAAGCAGTGAACTGCTCACACTCTATCAGAGGATTTGGCATCAAGAAGAAATCAACGATGTCAACCGTTTACACCTGGAATTCCTGGAAAGCCTGGGTTTGGTTGCAGGAGGTAAAGTTACTAATCAATTTTACAGATGCGTTTTTGACGAGGCATGGGTTGAGCAGGAAATCAAACTGGCGAGTGAGCGACGGAATATTTGTGGACGCTACCGAGAAATTGAGAAGCTCAGTGAGAAAGGAGAGGTTCAAACCTATCTGGTCATCGATACCCATCTCCCTAACAAAGACCAGTGTATTTTGAAAGAATTTACACCCATATCAGACGATGCAGATACCGTCAGAAAAACGCGGAACTCTCTAGATGAGACATTCAGAAATCTGGAGAAATTGAGAGGGCACAAACAAATTCCAGCACTTTTAAACTTTCTTAAAGAGAATGAAAAATTTTATATCACCCAGGAATTTATTGAAGGGGAGAATCTAGATAAGGAGATTAAAGCTTTAGATCCAGAGCGTAAACCAGGTAATTTAGCGGATGAGTTAAAGGTCATTCGCTGGGATGAATCAAAAGTTATTCAATTATTGATTGAAATTCTTGAAATCTTAGAATTCGTTCACCGCCAAAATCTATCTCATCTGAATATTAAGCCCTCCAATTTAAGACGGAGAAAACAGGACGGAAAAATTGTCCTGATTGATTTTGCCTGCCTGAAGGGAGTGAATCATTCCAGCACATCTGATCAGCCCTCTTCACCGCAGTTTATTACGCTGTCCAACTCCCCTGGTAAACCAGAAGAGTTGAATGGTATCAGCCGTGATATTTATGATGTGGGCATGCTCGGTGTTCAGGCACTCACTGGAATTCAGCCCAACGATCTCAGTATTGATAGAACAACGAATGAAACCATCTGGCTTTATAAGATTATTCCAGATATTCCCATGCCCCAGATCAGCGATCGCCTGGCAGCAATCCTTTCTAAAATGATCCGGCATTGTTCCGCTCAGCGATATGCTGGAGTCTCCGAAGTTCTTGCCGACCTTTATGCCCTGAGGGAAAATTCTGCTGCTGCTAGCTCTGCTGAACCCCCTTTCTGGCAAGCAAACAAGCGCCTTATTGCATCGGGTGGGGCGGGGTTAGTTTTAACGGGCGCATTGATTGGCATTTTAGGTGCTTGGAACTTACAGAAACTCCTGGCCAATCAGCAAATTACCAGACAACAAATCGATCAATGTAATCAAAAAATCACCTTGAAATCAAATCCAAACAATGCCGGCCAGAGTAATTTGGTCAGTAGCCTGACGAGTCAACAACTGATTATTGACTCTAATCAAGTGATAGAAGCCTGCACAAACTTACTGAATAGACAGCCCAATGAGCCTGAATTCTTGAAGAATCGAGGAAAAGCATTCCTGTTACTGTGGAACCATGCATCTCGTTTAAATAATCAAACCGATGCAGAAACTAACTTAAAGTCAGCACTCAATGATTTTACAACAGCCATAAATCTCAAGGGGAATGATGCGGAAGCTTTATTTTACAGAGGGCTTGCACAGAGTTTCCTAAAAGACTTTGATAGTTCTGAAACCTCTTATACGGATGCCATTGATCACTATCTCTCCAGGGGAAGAACTCAAATCAAGGAAGAGGATATCCCCATTCTAATTAAACTTGCATACTTCTCTCAAGAGAAAGATTTTTCTAAAGCAAAGTCCATCTTCGATACAATTACAGACATTAAGCCAGGCTCAGCCAATCTGATCTACAATCGAGGTTCATCGAGCGCAATTGGAGGAAACTATCAGGACGCCACTGTTTTTTTTGAAAAGGTGCTCAAACTGAATAGGCGTCATTTCGATGCCTTGAGAAGTTTAGGCTTTGTTTATCTTCTTTGGGGTAAGCCGAATGAAGCTAAACAATATTTTGCTCAGGCGAGTCAAGTCAAACCTGGTGATCCACTCATTGTGAAATATTCGACTGGGCAGAATTTGACTTACGAAAATCTCAAACCAAGTTTTGAGACTATCTTTCCCTATCTTCCGGTTTATAAATGTCAGGAGTATCCTGCTTTAGCAATTGCTGAAAAAGATTCTCGTAATCCCTTGTGCAGTTTTTAAGAAAATGTCTTAAAAGTTCAGGTGTTGTGTCGTGTGAGAGGATCTGGTTCTCCTGGCTTGCCGGTGAAACAGTAGCGTATGCTACTGTTTCATCTAAAACAAAATTCCTGGGATGTTGATTTTGTTTTGGTGATAAGCATCGCTTATCACCAAACTCTCAGGAAAGCCGTTTGGCTCAATAGATTTTTGGGAAAGATTTTAAGTAGCTGGGTGCAATTAAATTAAAGATGTTTTTGGGGTGGAGGGGGTGAACCCCCTGCCTGGGGACAACGCCCCCAATCCCCTTTCTTCCAATTAACATATGTCTACCTAGGGCTTGCTGAAAAAGTATTTCACGAGCTTTGAGAAGGTTGATGGTTACATCTTGAAACTCGCTGGAACTTAAGC
>JAIMBL010000140.1 GCA_023511615.1 Leptolyngbyaceae cyanobacterium HOT.MB2.61 | reverse complement strand
AGGGGGCATTCCATGGGTAGGCTCCAGAAGAAATCTGCCTCTACTTTATCAGCCCCACATTAATTTGATGCACTACCGAATTGGCGTTACCATCACCTTATCCACACGGGTACCATCCATATCAACGACTTCAAAACGGAACCTGCCCGCCTCAAAATGGTCACCAGATTTTGGAATCCGTTCTAAAGTTGCCATGACAAATCCACCCAGGGTTAAGTAGTGCCCTGCTTGTTCGTTAGGCAGAGTTTCACACTGCAAGAGTTCCTTCAGTTCATCAACGGATAACAGTCCATCCAGCAACCAGGAACCGTCTTCCCTCCGAATGACGGCTGGCTCGTCCATATCTTCGTGGTTTGGCAATTCACCCACAATCGCCTCTACCAGATCGTTCAAAGTGACTAACCCTTCAATCCCGCCGTATTCATCAGTTACCAGGGCAATATGGGTGCGTGACTCCTTAAACGTTTCCAAAACATTAAGGGCACGGGTATTTTCTGGAACAAACAAAGGAGGCTTTAGGAGTTTCCTAAGGTCAACGGGCTGTCCCGACAGGTAGGTCGTTAAAAGATCCTTCATGCGTACAATGCCGAGATAATTATCAAGGCTTCCCTGCCCAACTGGAAAGTAGGAATGGGGATATTCCATTATCTCGCGCTGATTTTCTTCCATAGACGCGTTCACATCCAACCAGGCGATTGCCGTTCGGGGGGTCATCAAAGTTTTGATTGGGCGATCGCCTAAGCGAAATACTCTGGAAACCATTTCCTGCTCGGCTTCTTCAAACATCCCGGCCTGGGTACCCTGCTGAATCAATCCCTTAATCTCTTCTTCTGTCACCATCGGTTCTTCCGATGCCTGAATCCCCAATAGCTTAAGCAGCCAATCCGTTGAAATACTCAAAAAATGAACCAGTGGAGCGGTGAGCATTGCCAGTGATCTCATTGGTCCTGCTACCTGACAGGCAATCTGCTCAGGATGATTGAGCGCAATTCGTTTAGGGACCAGCTCACCAATCACCAGCGAAAGGTAGGTAATGGCCGCTACAACAATAAAAATACTGAGGGGTTGACTGTAGGGAGCCAGAGGGGGAATGGTTGCAAAGACCGCTCTCAACCGTTCCGCAATCGTTGCACCACCCACAGCACCGCTTAAAATCCCAATCAGGGTAATCCCAACCTGAACTGTTGGTAAGAAGTTATTGGGGGAATTTGCCAGCTTCAAAGCCAGCCGGGCTCTAGAATTTCCCTTCTTTGCTAACTGCTCCAATCTGACTTTTCGAGCGGAAATAACGGCGATCTCGGACCCGGAAAAAATGCCATTTGCGATAATCAGCAGGATAATCAGCAAGATTTCAAAGGTTATGGAAGTCATTTTTTAAGTTCTTATGTCCGGGATTAGCTGCCTATGCTTTTTAGCATAAGCCTACCTCTAGAGCCGACTGATAGGCCTTGACCTGAAAATCGATTCCAGTAATTGCTGTACCAACGACTACAGCATAAGCGCCCAGATCAATCGCCTGGCGGGCCATTGCGGGCGAACTGATTCCTCCTTCACAAAGAACAGGAACGGTCAACTGCTCCACCATCTGGGTCAGAAGCGCAAAGCCTGGTGGAGAGAACTGACGGGTTTCTGCCGTGTAACCATAGAGGGTTGTGCCAATCAGATCTGCTCCAGCTCTGGCTGCTGCGATCGCTGCCTCCAGAGTATCCACATCCGCCATTACCAGCCTGCTTAATTGGGCATGAATTTGCTGAATCAAGGATTCCACAGTTTCACCACCAGGACGTTCTCTGAGAGTGGCATCGATAGCAATAATATCGGCCCCAGCTTCCGCGATCGCAGCCGCATGATGAAACTGGGGCGTAATGTAAACCTCCGATCCGGGAACCTGACGCTTCCACAGCCCAATAATGGGCGCAGACAACCGCTGCCGCACCGCCTTGACATGATCTGGAGTATCAAGGCGAACACCAACGGCACCTTGATTCACGGCTGCCTGGGCCATTGCTGCAATGACAGCAGGCTCATGCATGGGTGAATCAACAGGAGCCTGGCAGGAAACAATAAGCCTGCCTTTGAGGGACTGGAGCAGGGTGTTCATGAGAAGAGGGGGATAGAACGGTAACCGGAGGGGGGGCAAAGTGATGGGGTGGATGGATAAGTGGATGGAGTTTTTAGTGTTGAATGCTAAGTTTTTATCCCATCACCCTATCACCCGACCCCCTCTCACTTCATTACTTCTTCATCCTCATCCCTCACTCACCCTCATCTCTCACTCTTATCCCCTACTAACAACTAACAACCAACAACTAACAGCTACTCTAGCTCCGCAATACTCCATCTTCCAGGTAGGCTACTCGATCAGCAACGTCGATTAAACGGGGATCGTGGGTCACAATGAGAACCGTACGATTCGATTCCTTTGCCAGTTGGCGTAGCAGTTCGGTAACGGCATGGCCATTGTAGGAGTCAAGGGAAGCCGTAGGCTCGTCTGCCATGATCAATTGGGGATCACCAGCCAGGGCACGGGCGATCGCTACCCGTTGCTTCTGCCCCCCGGACAAATCCCTGGGAAGCTGATTGGCTTTATCGGACAGTTTGACCTGATCCAGCAATTCCAATGCCTTTTGACGAGCGTCTGCCCGTTTAAATCCCTTCACCTTGAGGGCCACTTCCACATTCTCGGCAGCGGTCAGTGCTGGGAAAAGGTTGAACCCCTGGAAGATGAAACCGATATTGTCTAACCGAAACTGGGAGAGGCGATCGCGGCTCATACTCGTAATCTCCTGCCCCAGCAGCCAGACATGACCAGCCGTCGGTGTCAAAATCCCAGCCAGGATTGAAAGCAGCGTCGTTTTACCAGAACCCGATGGCCCCATCAGAAGCTGAATATCCCCTTGCTGAATCTCAAGATCAATTCCATACAACACTGGGTAAAGCTCGGAAGCGGAACGAAAAACCATCTCAACCCCATGGGCAACAATCGCCTTAGAAACGAATCGCTCACTGGCGATTGGAGATGGAACATCCTGCACGGGTTTCTGGACAGTGTTTACAAATTTGGTTTTGGAAGCAGCCATTCGTCTTTACAGTACATAGGGTGGGTCAAATGGCGAGGAGAGAACGAAGTTAAGGAGTGTTGAACTGAAGCCTGACAGGAGACGAATTTAGATCCACGGAAATCGCTCCTAATCCGAAAATAGCCCGCGATTACTTTACACATCGTAAAAAAGTATACGATTATCAACCTCCTCCAGTCAGGTGTAATTGCGAGCAATTAAGCTTTAAATACAATTGCTGGATCAATATGGGTTACTTTTTGAATCGCAAACAGGGCAGAACCAACGCACATCACTACCGTGAGACCAAATACACCAAAGGCAGTTGCAGGAGTAATTAAGATTATGATTCCCCGCGTGGCTACTGTCCAAGCACCCAATCCAATGCAAAGAATAATACTCGGTAGATAACCAAGGACTGCCATCCAGAGTGCCTGTTCAGTAATAACCCGGTAAATTACCCAATCCGATGCACCCATTGCTTTTAAGGTACCAAATTCCTTGAGATGGTCCGATACGGAGGAATAAAGGATCTGGCTTACTACAACAATCCCCACGACAAAGCCAACGATCGCCCCCAATCCCAGGATAAAGCCTACCCCAGTTCGTTCGTACCAGTAGGTACGGGTGCGATCAACCATTTCCTGGGTGGTGTAAGCGCGGGTGTCAGGCAGAGCCGCTTCCAGATTTTTTCGCAGTTCCTGGATGTCTTGTCCTGGAGCAGCCTTGACCAGAATATAAGTGATGGGGTCTGACAGGTTCAACCGTCGCGGTGGCTTGGGATCAAACAATTTAGAAGGGGTTTTAGAGTCAGCCTCAAACTCGTTAAGACACTGGAGGTCTCCTGCTACTACTTTGCAATTGACCTTGGCGGATAGCCCACCAAATAGATAAGCGTTGGTTGATTCCAGAGACGCATACACATAGGGACTGGACGCCATCGACTGAGTATTTCGGCTCAAGCCAACCAGTGTTGCTGGCAGGGAAGAGATTTCGCCTGTTTCCCCAATCTGTTTCAGCCCAAGATTACTGATGTTTGCTTTATCTGTAATCAGGGTGTAGGGGGTTTTGAGACTGCTGATCTGCCCCTGGGTCATGTTCCAGTGGCCAAACAACTGTCCATCCGGGTTAAAGCCAAAAATACGGACGTTTTCGATTTGCCCATTAGGAGCCCGCCAACGGGTTCCGTGGATCGATAGTGCTTCTGCATATTCCACCCCCTTCACACCTGGACGCCCATTTCCCCCCCGCACCTTAAGAAGCTGCTCAACGGATAGGGAAGAAGTTAATTCCAGATATTCCATTGACTTGTGGGCAACCCAGAGGTCTGCGGTGGATTGCTCAATCAAGCGAACAGTGGAATGGGTAAATCCGTCTAAAATTCCCTTCTGGATGGTAATCAGGCTGACGGCAAACATAATGCCTGCCTGGGCGACCAGACACCTGGGAATATCCTCAAACAGGTTCTTGCGGGCGATGGAAGCCATGTCTATGAATTTAAAGCCACACGTTCTTCCATCTTAGAGACTTTCAAGGACTTATTCACTTCGTTAAAGATAAAGGCAGCCATTCTCAGTATGGAATTTCAACTGGTGCTGGGTGGGATGTTCAACGCCAGCCTGTCAAGCATAAAGCACAATTCAAATAGGATCGCTATAGGTTTAAATGATGAAACCCAAAGCAGTCGTGTTACTTTCAGGTGGGTTGGATTCTGCAACCTCGGCGGCGCAGGCGATCGCCGATGGCTACGATGTAATTGCGCTTTCGCTCTACTATGGCCAGCGCCACAAGAAGGAACTGATCGCTGCCAGGCAAATAGCGAAACATCTGGGGATTCAAGAACATTTCGTTGTAGACGTGAACCTGTCTCAATGGGGCGGTTCTGCTTTAACGGATGATGCGATTAAGGTGCCAACCAGTGGCGTGCAGTCTGGAGTGATTCCCGTGACCTACGTGCCGGGAAGGAATACGGTGTTTCTGGCGATCGCCCTTTCCCTCGCAGAAGCCAAAGAAGCTGAGGCGATTTACCTGGGCATCAATGCGGTAGATTACTCAGGCTACCCCGATTGCCGCCCCGAATATCTGGAGGTTTACCAGCATCTTGCCACCCTTTCCTCAAAAGCAGGATTGGAAGGCAAAGCCCCGCGCCTGGTCGCCCCCTTAGTGATGGATTCAAAGGTGGATATTGTGCGGCGGGCCTTGAAGTTAGGCGTGCCCATTGCCGCCACCTGGTCGTGCTATCAGGGAGGATCTGAACCCTGTGGGGTCTGTGATTCCTGTCGAATTCGCGATCGCGCCTTAATCGAAGCTGGATGTCCCGATTTGGCAACACCGACGGCTCAAAGCCTAAGCGATAAACTCTGATGCCACAATCATGGAGCCGATTCCAGAATCAGTAAAAATTTCGAGCAGAAGGGAGTGGGGCAGGCGACCGTCGATGATATGAGCAGCACGAACTCCCTGGGCCAGCGATCGCACGCAACAATTCACCTTCGGAATCATTCCGCCCGACACAATCCCTGTCTCAATCAGTTTCCGGGCTTCTTGAATGTCTAATTTCGGAATCAGGGTAGACAGGTCCTTGTAATCCCTCAAAATTCCAGCCGTATCGGTTAATAGAATTAGCTTTTCTGCCCCTAGCGCGGCGGCAATTTCCCCTGCAACGGTATCAGCATTAATGTTGTAGGCTTGTCCAGTACTGTCTGCGGCCACACTGGACACCACTGGAATATAACCACCACTGACCAGAGACTCCAAAATCTCGGTGTCAACACTGGTCACTTCTCCCACAAAGCCAATCCCTTCATGACCGGCTGGACGGGCCTTAATCAGGTTAGCATCCTTACCGCAGAGCCCAACGGCTTTCCCACCAGCCTGGTTAATCAGGGCAACCAGTTCCTTATTTACCCGGCCCACCAGCACCATTTCCACCACATCCATCGTCGGTGCATCCGTTACCCGCAGCCCGTTCTTAAATTGAGGTTCAATGCCCAGTTTATCCAACCAGGCGTTGATTTCCGGTCCACCTCCGTGAACTACCACCGGGCGGATGCCCACACAGGACATCAGCACCACATCCCGAATCACTTTATCCTTCAGGTTGCTGTCCTTCATAGCGGCACCGCCATACTTGACAACGACCGTCTTGCCGGATAGCTGCTGGATGTAGGGTAATGCTTCGCTAAGAATCCGGACTCTAGTTGCTTCAGCTTCGTGGATGTATTCGTGGGTGGTAGTCATGAATCGCAGGAGAATCGAAACGGATCATACGCAGTGTAGTGGAAACTGCGTCCATCGATACTCTCAATCGCAACAATTTAGCGATCTTCCCACTTACTCCGCGTTCCCTGGTCTAGAACATGAGACAGTGAGCAGATCGTCATAATTAACTGAAGGAGGAGAAGTGGGAACTGTATCCCCAGGAAGGAGGTTTCATCCCCGCAATCCCCGAAATTACCCTTGATTTGCAGGGGTTTTCAGTTGAATTAGCCACATTCTTTAAGGCCAGGGGTTAGGGGCTAGGGACTAAAGAGTCGCTTATGCATTTGGGTAGACCTGACAAGGTAATGATGAGCGGCGCTAGCCGCCATCATTAACAACTCAAAAATCATTACGATTTGGGCACTACCTGCATTTGAAACTAGCTGTAATTCCGTCCAGCGACTCAGGAGCGTTCGCGCGATCGCGTTTGGGAAGAGCCAGAAGCAAACTGCCAATGCTTCGACCTTACAGCGTGCCGCGAATATCCTTAACCACGCCATCCTCCAGGAGGACTTCCACCTGCATTTTTTCGATTAAATTATCGCCCACTTCTACTCGAAAAATGCTGTCGATTTGTCCCTGGTTGACTTCCTGATTTAGCTCCAGCATTTGAACTTGCTGAAGTTGCTGCAAAATTTGATTTTTTTGCTCTAACAATTCGCTTTTCTTCTGGTTCACCTGCATCTGAATGTTTTCGATCTGCTGTTTCACGTCGGGAGGCATCGGCTTCAGGGTCTGCTTCTCGATTTCAGCAATCATGCGCTGTCCCTGCATTTCCAACTGCTGTAGCTGATTGTCCAGTTGATTGATCTGCGCTTGCAGTTGCTGTTGTGCCTCCTCCTTCCAGCGGGGAGTGACAATCGCCTTCACATTTACTGCGCGTCTTAAGAGCAGATGAGACCGGGATACATCCATAAACGTTTCGTCAAGGAAAGGGTGTGAGGAAAACGATAGATACACGCTCGCCGGGATCTGCACCTGCTGACGAGACGATTACCGTCAGCGAGATACACATGACCGACGAAACCGTGCAACTGAATTAACCTTTGGATTAAACAAACATCTCGTCAATCATACCCTGGTAGCGATCCATAACGACATTCCGACGAATTTTTAAGGTCTGGGTGAGCAACCCATTTTCCATCGTGAAGGGTTCCAGGATGAGGCGGAAGGGGCCGATGCGATCGTCCGGGCGATATCCGGGCCGATTCTGCACTTCCCGATTCAGTTCCTGGCGAATCAGGTCTTGAACAGGCTTGCTATCGAGACTGAGGGTAGAGGCCGGGGGAGGGGGGGTGGGGTCGGACTCTGGACTTCCTTCTGGTAGTTCCAGATGCAGCCCCTTAGCCGCTGCCCACTCCCTCAGGGCATCCAGATTGGGCACAATCAGGGCTCCTAATGCCTTCTGATCCTGCCCAACGAGCATAATTTGGGCAATATAGGGACTGCGCAGGCAGGCATCTTCAATTGGTTGCGGCTCAATGTTTTCGCCATTCGTTAATACAATCGTGTCTTTAGCCCGTCCTGTCAGTACCAGATCGTTTTCACGGGTCACCCAACCCAGGTCGCCGCTGTCAAACCAGCCATCGGGGTCAATAGCCTTCTGGGTAGCTTCTGGATTTTTGTAATAGCCCTGCATCACCTGCGGTCCCCGAATCAGTACCAGCCCCTTCTGGCCGGGAGGAAGGGTGCGGCGGGTATCGGGGTCAACAATGCGAATTTCCGTACCGGGAATGGGCTGACCGGATGAGCCACGCAGGTTATGCCAGGGACGGCGAGCATTGGTGACGGGAGAGGTTTCGGTCAGGCCATAGCCGACCAGTACGCTGACGCCAATGATTTCAAAAAAGTCATCCAGGTGCCTGGCCAGGGAACCTCCCCCACTGATGGCATGCCGGAATTCTCCGCCCGTGACCGCATCTCGAACTTTTTTGTAGACAATCTTTTCTCCCACAGCATGCAATGGGTAGAGCATCAGGGTCTGAATGCCAGCCATTAACCGTTGCAGGAAGGACGGATCTTGACGCAACAGATCCAGGTTTTGCCACAGGCGGCAGGCTTCAATGTAGCGTTGGCTGACGCCCAGAAAAAAGTGAATCAATTTCTGTTTTTGGGCTGGTTGTTCTTTGAATTGCTTTTGAATGCCTTCGTAAACCGATTCCCAGATGCGCGGGACGCTGACCATGTAATGGGGCTTGAACTCTTTCAGGTCTTTTTTAATGGTGCGGATGCTGGTGTAAATCTGGGTGCAGCCCTGGGAGAGCAGGAAGTATTCCACGCTGCGTTCATAGGAGTGCCAGGTGGGCAAGATGCTGAGGACACGATTTTCTGGTTGGGGCTGCACTACGGTTCCCAGGGTATTGACCTGATGCAGCAGGTTACCGTAACTCAGCATCACGCCCTTCGGTCTTCCCGTGGTGCCAGAGGTGTAGATCAGGGTTGCCAGTGTTTCCCGGTTCTGGCTGACGGGCTGGAGGTTCTGGTTTTGCCCCAACTCCATGAGTTGAGGAAAGTTCAGTACTTTGAGTTCCGTTTTTTCGTCGACTGTTTCATCGGAGAGCAAAATGACAAATTTCAAGGGAAAATGGGTCAGGCGATCGCCCAATTTCTTTAGTGTTGCCTGGTCTTCCACCACCAGCCCGGTTGAACCACTGTGTTCCAGAATGAAGAATAATTCTTCACGCTCTGCCTGGGAACTGCGAACCGCATTGGCAGCCCCGGCTGTCATCATGCCCTGATCCGCAATGAACCAGCGGGGGCTGTTGTCTGAAAAGAGGGCGATCCGTTCCCTTGGCTGAATACCCAGAATCTGTAAGCCGATCGCAAATTGTCGAATTTGCTCGTAAAGCTGAGTATAGGTAATCTTTATCGCTGGCCTGGAGTGGGGGTCGTAGAGCGCAAGTTTGTGGCTAAAGCGTTGAGCTGCGATCGCCCAAATCTCCGGTAGAGACTGAACATGGCTATAGTCTGCCAGACGCTTCAAATTCTGACGTTCAAGCTCTGACATAGGATAAGAGAGAGGGCTATTCATATCAGCAACTCCAATAGTTGAGGATGATTTTATGGCTTAACGATAAAATTCACCATTCCGATCCAACCCTATCGTTTTTCAACCACCCTCAAGATTTTCCAAGGACAGAACAGATTTTGGCTGGTTTTTCCCGAACAAGCCAACCACCTTCAGATTTTTCCCCTTTCGACGTTGCATATTTGCCCTGGACTTCGTTAGGCTTTTCCTGACAGATTGATTGAGTAGAACAGTTATGCCCAGAGCAGTTTGGAACAGCGCCGTTCTTGCCGAGAGTGACCAATACGAGATAGTGGAAGGAAATTATTACTTTCCCCCCGACACCATCAAGCGTGAGTATTTCAAGGATAGCAACACCTATACCACCTGCCCCTGGAAAGGCGTTGCAAGTTATTACGATATTGAAGTGGATGGTCAGGTGAATAAGGACGCTGCGTGGTACTACCCAGAACCCAAAGACGCCGCCAAAAAGATTGCTGGATATATTGCCTTTTGGAGAGGGGTGAAAGTTGAGGCTTAAAGAGTTGTAACAAATGTGGAATGCTTAAGGGTTTTATGAAAGGAGGGCTAAGGTGCCCTCCTGGTCAATTTATATCTGGTCAATTTAGATACTGTTGATAGATGGCTCTCCTTTGCCAGATGTTGTCAGGTTCCCATGGCTGCCCTCACACTCAATCTTGACTCCGTAGTGCAACTGACAGACGAGCAGTTTTATCGGCTCTGTCAGACTAATCGAAACTTGAAATTTGAGCGTACAGCCACAGGAGAACTCGTTGTCATAGCTCCAACTGGTGGGGAGAGCAGTATTCGCAACGCTGACCTGACTACGGATCTCAATTTCTGGAATCGGAAAACAAAACTTGGCGTGGTGTTTGATTCGTCAGGTGGATTTAGACTACCCAATGGAGCTGATCGCTCCCCCGATGTTGCCTGGGTTGCAATTCAACGCTGGCAATCTCTGACGCCAGAACAGCGCGAGAAATTTCCGCCCATTGCCCCCGATTTCGCGATTGAAATTCATTCTCCCAGTGATGAGCTGAAGCCACTTCAAGAAAAGATGCAGGAATATATCAAAAATGGAGTGCGTCTGGGATGGCTGCTGGATCCACAACGTAATCGGGTTGAAATTTATCGCCCAAATCAGGAGGTAGAAACTGTGGAATGTCCAGCAACTCTTTCAGGCGAGGACGTTCTTCCTGGATTTACTTTAGATGTGCGATTCTAGTACAGCAAACCGAGAGTTTTGTTGGGGGTGCAGGGGTTTCACCCCTGTCTAAGGGCAAAGCCCCCACCCCCTCCTTAAACCCAATGTCCTAGGCAACCTGGCGACAGCTATAGACTTCTGGGTAGTGGGATGGTTGATGTTCACTATTACCTGGTCGCCAGTTGCCTGTTACCTACCTGACAACGGGTAGCAGAACCTGGGAGGGGCGATCGCCCCCGCTAAACACCGTGATTGTGATGATTTGCTGGTCGATCAACCGGGTTTCTCCTGGCGGCGCACCTGTCCCTGCATTCACTGGATAGGCCGGAAAACAGGCCGCACTGAGGCTAAGGCGGAGGGCACTCCCCTGTTGGAGCTTGATGCAGGTGGGCTGGAGGATCAGCCTGACAGGATTGGTTGGCTCTCCGGGGTTGACCCGGACATAGCCCTGGCTAAAGGGATAAACGCTCCCATTCGGGAACACTTCTGAAAGGACAGCGCAGAGATCAAAGCTGGAAGTATCCGCTACGCAGTAAATGAGTGTAACAATGTCTCCTGCTAGACATAGATCCTCGGTCAGGGGTTCTGTGGTGTATTTGAGAACGTCCGTGCGACAGTCGAGGCTGGAACGATCAAAGGGGCCAGAAGGAATGGCGGCGTGACCACCGAGGGCAGGAACAGGTCGCCAGGGGTCATGGACGAGGATATCGGGAATGGGTTGTGAGGCATGGGGAGTGGGCTGGAGTGTACCTTCCTGATCGCCCATCCCCGCCAGTCCCGTACTCGCCAGATAAAAAGGCTTCTGGTTGTTGTTCCAGGTCTCGAAAGAACGCCAGGTGTTGCTGCCCATTTCAAACAGTAGAACGGGCCCATTGTCCAGGAAGCCAGTATCAGAGCCTTTGAGAAAGTGGTCGAACCACTGGATCTGAAGGCGATCGCAGGGACTCGCCGCCTCTTCTCCATAATCAACCGCCCCCACCTTTCGTCCCCAGGGAAGGTGTGCCCAGGGACCCACCACCAGTTGTTGCCGAAACTGGCTGCGGCGGGTCATGGCTTTGTATAGATTGAGTGTTCCCCGCATGTAGGTATCAAACCAGCCCCCAATGTGCAGCATGGGCAGGTCTACATCCCTTAAAAGGGTTTTAGGAGAGAGGGCATCCCAATATTCCCCTGGTTCAGAATGTGCTAACCACTCGTGGTAAAAGGAATCGGGAGCCAGTGCTTTCAAAATCCCGGAACGAGTTGGAACCGGGTCACAAAAGGTGAGGTTCTTGGCAGCGGTAGAAAGGGTCTGGTGAGCCTCCATATTCCCCTTCAGACGGGCCGTTTCAGCCGCTAACTGAACAGCCCAGCCCAGGTTTGCCTGGAGACAAAAAGCCCCTCCCTCATAGGCCCAATCTGCGTAAAGGTCATAGGCCAGCATGGCCGGACAAATTGTTTTCAGGGCCGGGGGTTGGGCGATCGCGGCATAAAGCTGAGTCATTCCCTGGTAGGAGAAGCCATACATCCCCACCTGCCCGGTGCTGTCGGGAAGACTGGCAGCCCAGGTAACCGCATCGTAGCCATCTGTTATCTCGTGGGCAAAAAGCTGAAACTTCCCCTCAGATGTACCGCGACCACGCACATCTTGAATGACTACAATGTAGCCGTGAGCCGCGTACCAGATGGGATGGGCATAGACGACGGTAGACGCGATCGCCCGCCCGTAAGGTTGCCGCATTAACAATACTGGAAATGGACCCTCCGCATGAGGGCGGTAAATATCTGCATCCAGCCGCACCCCATCACGGGTCAGCATCGACGCTGTTTCTTTGGCACCAACCTTAAACATTCAACATAGCACTACGGACGGAGCCCGCTTCAGCACTGACAGATCCTCTTCATCCAGTTCCACCGGGGTACCACTGCGGATCAGTTCAGCGAAATCTTCATTGGGCACCATGATACATAAAGCATACAAGCGCTCAGAACCGGTGTTTTGAATCTCATGAATTCCAGTCGGAGGTACCAGGATACTGTCTCCTGACCGAATAGGCACCGTTTTGCCATCACAGGTAGCTAACCCTTCTCCCTTTAAAACGAAGAACATTTCTACAGCAAGCTGGTGTCGGTTGGGAGGAGTTTTACCACCTATATCGAAAATCTCGACACAAAACGTGAGGGACATGTTGGCTGATTGCGGATCAAATACAATCGCCAGCCGATTTGTATCGTGGGGACTGATACGAAATGCCTGATAGTCATTGGGAGATTTAACCACCGGAATCACACAGCTCACAGAATCCATAACAGGTGCTCCTAAGAGAATGGTGGGGGTTGCTCATTCAATGGCATCTAGAATTGCGCAAGAATCCGTTGCGAATCCAAAACATTGTTTCACGTTATAAAGGGTTGCCTGCCAGCAGTAATCGGGCGATGTCGTGGCAGAACAATCAGTCACCAGAATGCAATCGTAGCCCAGAAAACTGGCATCCTGTAAGGTGGCCATCACGCACTGGTCGGCATTGACTCCACCAAAGAGGAGCGTCGTTTTACCAAGATTTTTGAGAATACTATCGAGGGGCGTATCCCAAAATCCGCTCATCCGGTACTTATCCACCCGAATGTCTTCTGGCTTTTGCTCCAGTTCATCAACCACAGCGGCGGCCCAGCTATCCTTAATCAACACCGACGCACCATTCGCCGGAAGGGGATCACCCAGTCCAACCCCGTCACCCGTGGAGTTGTAGACGTGGCGCAAGCCAGCACTGATGTTCAACAGGTCAGGACGGTTGCCCCAGTTCACCCAAATGATGGGTACCTGGGCGTTGCGTAGAACGGGGAGCAATCTCTGAAGGGGAGCGATCGGTGTACGAGCAGGGTTCACATCGACACCAATATGGGCCAGCCAGCCATCAGGGTGGCAAAAGTCGTTCTGCATGTCGATGACCAGCATGGCGGTTTTGGCTAGATCCAGCCGCAGGGTTTTCGTTTCTGTCTTTAACGTGACAGGTCTGGGTTCCAGGGAAGGACGGGTAATGTCTGCAATACTTGCATTCACAGCCCAGGCATTGGGGGGAATTCCCAGAGTCCGAAGAGGTGCGTCCATGATTGGGGGAGTTGGTCGTTGTTGGTTGTTCGTTATTAGTGGGGTTACTATACCAGCAACTGTTCGACTCACCCTTACTACAAATCACCAGCAGAGAAAAGTTCGCATGGTCACTGATTCTGGGGATTCGCTATAAACAATCAGAATAAAAAAGGGGCCGATTAGGCCCTTTTTCTGCAACAAATTGTAATTCAGACCTACTATAGCTGTCGCCAGGTTGCTTAGGACATTGGGTTTAAGGGG
>JAIMBL010000014.1 GCA_023511615.1 Leptolyngbyaceae cyanobacterium HOT.MB2.61 | reverse complement strand
GAATACCCAGGAAGTTGATGGGGGTTAAATTTTGAGGGTCTGCGACCCGTCAAAATTTTCCTGGCGGAACACTAGTCAATTTTGACGGCATTGACGTCAACTGTATCTGAAGTCGAGGTTGAACCCGTATCCGCTGAATCGATACCCTGATCTGGAGTACCGCCCTTACCAGCTTTCAGACGTTCAAGTAAAACCTGTGACAGCTCTGCTACCAGCAGCGAGGCGATGATACCATCGTCAATCCATCCGATGATGGGTAGAAAATCGGGGGCAATATCAATTGGGCTTAGCAAGTAAACCAGCGTACCTGCGATAATCCACCAGCGATACTTAGGATTGCGAATGACACTGCGGTACCAGTTGTAGATCGATTCAGCAAAATTCATTTTTTGGCCAGGTTCTGTAATGTTCATTATTTAGCCCTCTATTTATTTTTATAGTTGCAAGTTGCTCGATAGACCTCCAGTGTGGATATCCTGTCGTAGCTGGGGAGTAAACTGTACCATCAGGAATCAGGAATGGGGGACGCCCAATTGGAACCGAAATTTTGTTCACCTGATTGAAGGGGGTTCTGATTCTCTAAAATTGAAATGCTGAGATTTGATATGAAATATGGCCATGGTCAGCAGGCTCAGAATGGGACTCAGGAGCAGCACCCTGACTGGAAGCGAAGCCCCTGCTTTTCCTTAAACCAGCGTCCTGGACAACCCAACGACAGCGATAGGGAACCTTTGACTCTCAGACATCGGCTTTAAAGTGCCTTCTCCTGTTAACGTTTAAGTTTGAAACTTTTACCTCTATCTGGAGTCTAGGGTTCAAAGTTTGGGTTCATCAAACCAGAGGTATACGGAGGGATAGGTAGACTGTGAACGTTGGAGAACTCTTTCAGAAGGGTGGGGTAACGATGTTTCCCCTGCTGCTTCTCTCAATTCTGGCTCTGAGCGTCATCATTGAACGGCTGTGGTTCTGGTCGAGTGTGTTAACGAAGGAGCGTGAAACTGTCAATCGTGTGCTAGATGCGGCGCGGCGAGACTGGGTATTAGCTACTGAACTCGCCAGACAGGCCTATGATCAGCCGATTGGACGATTCCTCTATAGTCCTTTACAGCTTAAGAACGCAGATCCAGAGATGTTCCGACTGGCCCTGGAAGCAACCGCAGAGGATGAACTGACATCCATGCGCCGGGGGGATAAAATTTTGGAAGCGGTGATCGCTTTAGCGCCTTTGCTGGGTCTGCTGGGAACTGTTCTTGGATTGATTATTTCCTTAGGCTCGATTCGGATTGGCGATATTGGTACATCTTCGACCGCAGGAGTCACCGCTGGGATTGGTGAAGCGCTAATCAGTACAGCGACTGGGCTGGTTGTGGCAATTTTTAGTCTGGCGTTCTACCGTTTGTTTCAAGGGTTTCTTTTCTTTCAGGCGAAGGTGTTTCGGAAGGCTGGAAACGAGTTGGAACTTCTCTACCGTCAGCACTGGGCTCACGAAAATGGGGCCGATTCACTCAAGAAGCCGGGGGAAGCGATCGCTTCCACACCAGAAGGAACCAACCCTTGATGGCTAAATAAACGGTTGACGGGTTCGAATGACCAACAAAATCACTCGGTATTATTCAATAGGGAAAGTCTATCGAAATAGTTTACTCTGTACCGGAGATGCAGATTAACCAGCCCTTGCCTAGAAAACAGCACGATGAAAGTTAACATTGATTCCCCAACTGATGATGTGCAGATTCAGATCATTCCGCTCATCGATGTGATCTTCTGCATCCTGACGTTCTTTATCCTGGCGGCCTTGCAGTTAACCCGCCAGCAGGCAATCAATATTGATCTGCCCAAGGCGAGTACAGGGGTAACGCAGATGCGCGACATGCTGGTTGTGACCATCAATGCCACTGGGCAAACGTTTATTGATCGCCAGTTCGTTGATCGCAGCCAGCTTTATCAGGCGTTGCAATCCTATCGGGAAAGGAACCCGGATGGCCTGCTGGTGCTGTATGCCTCACAAACCGCGTTTTATAACGATGTGGTGCAGGTTTTAGATCTGATGCGTCAGGTGGGGGGCGATCGCGTTGCCCTGGCAACTCTACCCACAACCTCCCCCACTCCCACTCCTGGTCCTAACTTTCCCCTCACTATCAGCCCAACCACAACCCCATATAATCCCTTTGGTACCCCCACTCCCCTTCCAACCTTCAATCCAGCGCAACCCTACCAACTGCCGCCTACCAGTGGACAAACTCCCGGCAGTGGCAGTCTAGAGGCCACACCCACTCCCAAAACGTTGCCATAAGAAGGCAGATTTAGTTGTTAGTTGAGTGGAAGGTGAGGGGCCAGGAGTGAAGTGAAAACTCAAAACTTTCCTCACCCCATCCAACCCTCCACCTCACCCCCTGTTGCCTGTTACCTTCCTCACTAACAGGGCATTGCTGATCCTGGCGATGAGAAATGGGTTGGATGCTTGAAACCTCGTTTCAAATCATCCTGCTTTCAGCAACGCCCCTCACTAACAGCTCGCTCAGTCTCTTTCAGTTGTTAGACCTTAGCCAGTTCAGGAGCCGGACGTTTGCTATTGCGGATTCCTTCAATTTCTGCTGCATAGTCCTTTGCTTTGAACACCGCCGACCCGGCCACGATCGCATTTGCCCCTGCTTCCAGAACCTTCCAGGTGTTGTTTGCTTTCAGGCCACCATCGACCTCAATCCAGGGATCCAGTCCTCGTTCGTCACACATCTGGCGCAGCTGGCGAATTTTGGGGACAGCGGATTCAATAAAACTCTGTCCTCCAAAGCCAGGGTTGACGCTCATAATCAGTACGATGTCACACAGTTCCAGGACGTACTCGATCAGATCCAGCGGACTACCGGGGTTGAGAACAGCCCCCGCTTTCTTACCCAGTTCCTTGATTTGCCCCAGGACCCGGTGAATATGAATGGTGGAACTGGATTCAGCATGAACCAGGATGTGGTCGGCCCCCGCTTTGGCAAAATCGGCAACGTACTTCTCTGGTTCTACAATCATCAGGTGAACATCCAGAGGTTTTTGAGTAACCGGGCGCAGCGCTTCTACAATCAGGGGACCAATGGTGATGTTAGGGACAAATCGACCATCCATGACA
Source organism: Leptolyngbyaceae cyanobacterium HOT.MB2.61 (assembly GCA_023511615.1). Taxonomy (GTDB): domain Bacteria; phylum Cyanobacteriota; class Cyanobacteriia; order Leptolyngbyales; family Leptolyngbyaceae; genus Leptothermofonsia. The sequence continues at coordinate 41,094 of JAIMBL010000014.1, read as the reverse complement.
TCAACGTGAATCCAATCTGCCCCAGCGGCATCAACCGCCCGAACTTCATCTCCCAGGCGACTAAAATCGGCTGATAGAATAGACGGAGCAACAACAACGGGTTTTCTGGATGGCATCTGGTTCATAGCGGGCTGTGTCTCCTAACGGCGCTTTGATGGTAATTATTTTAACAAAGTGTGACGAAAGTCCCTGAGTCTTCTCAGGTTTTGATCCCTGTCCTCTACACCCGTTGACAGAAACCGTTTATGGAGAGGCATTTGTGGCGCGGCAGCAAATTCTTGGCAGGCTGATAGGGGTAACAGGGGCTTTAGCAGCCATTTGGGTTGGACAAGCTCTGGCAGAAGGTGATCCGCTCCGCTCAAGCTCAATTGGTGAAGCGGGGATCGATGCCATCCGGTTACACAATTCTCCCTATAACTTAACAGGGCGAAAGATTGCGATCGGTCAGGTAGAGATTGGCCGCCCCGGTCAGTTTGGGATTGATAAAGCGGTTGCTCAGAATCGGGTGATGTCGTTGCACCGGGTATTTTACCGCAACGCTCCAGCGCGAATTAACACAAATGTGGACGGGCACGCCCAAAATGTTGCCAGCATCATGATTAGCTCAGCAAAGGCGATGCGAGGCGTTGCGCCAGGAGCGAGGCTATATTCCTCAGCCGCGGGAACGCCCAAACGCTACGGGCAACCGGAGGAGTGCCTTTCGGCTCAACATATCGCAATGCAGAACGGGGGCGATGTGAGAGCCATCAACTTCAGCTTTGGAGAAGCGCTGCGGCAAGACCCCCGTCCCAAACCTTTGCTGGATGGTAATGCCCTTTTAACCCAATGTGTAGATTGGTCTGCTAGAGTCCACAACGTTCTGTATGTAGTGGCAGGCAATCAGGGAAAGGGAGGCATTTCAATTCCAACGGACAACTACAACGGCATCAATGTGGCATTTACTACTCGCCTGGAAGGGGTGTTTAGAAAGGTTGATTTTGCCAATCTGGGTGACCCCAGCGGGGCGGGGGCAGCAATTGAAGGGATCGAAAGTAATGTGGGCCCCCGACGGGCAATTGGGCTGGCAGCACCGGGAAGTGAAATTGCTATGGTTTCGCTGAATGGCAACCTGACCACCTCTAGCGGTACCAGTTTTGCCGCTCCCCATGTGACGGCGACTGTGGCATTGCTTCAGGAATATGGCGATCGCCAGCTCCGTTCAAGCTGCAAAAAACCTTCTGGCTGTAACCTGCCCTGGAGCTTGGATGCTCGCCGCTTTGAGGTGATGAAAGCCGTTTTGCTCAACTCAACAGACAAAATTAAGGACGATGGTAGAGGACTTCGTCTCGGTATGAGCCGCACCATTCTGGATAAGAACAATCGTAGCTGGCTGGAGTCAGATGCCTTCAAAAATCCCCGGATTCCGCTCAATGTGCAAATGGGGACGGGGCAGTTAAATGCATTTCGTGCCTATCAGCAGTTTAGCCCCGGGCAGTGGAGCTCGGAGTCACCTGTACCGGCGATCGGGTGGGATTATCGCATGGTAAGCCTGGGACAGCCGGATAAAGGAAACGGAGAGAAGACATTAACCGAAGTGGAAAAAGGGAAGCAGGAAGCAGAAAGCGAGAACAGTAAGGATTACATGCTGGAAAAGCCTTTACAGAAGGGAAGTTTTGTTTCCATCACGCTGGCCTGGAGCCGACTGGTGGAATTGGTAGACAAAAATAAAAACGGTGAATTTGATGTGGGCGAGAGCTTTCGCGATCGCGGCCTGAACAATCTTGACCTCTATCTGATGCGGGCAGAAGACGAGGATGTGCGCAAAAGCGTCTGGTCATCCATTAGCGAAGTCGATAGCGTAGAGCACATCTTCTACCAGATTCCCGAAACAGGACGCTATAAGATTCGAGTTGTCTTTCAGCAACGAGTGAATGAGCCCAATCAGCCCTATGCCCTTGCCTGGTGGACTCAGCCTGCAAATTAACCTTCCATAGCATGTCCTTCGATAATCTCTGCAAACTTTTGGCAGAAAAGTATCCCGATCGCTTCATTAACTGGCTTTTAGGCGAAACACCAGCCTCAATCACTGTCCTCAAAACCGAATTGAGTATCGAACCGATTCGTGCCGATTCCGTAACACTGCTGCAAACCGATCAGCGAATTGTCCATCTGGAATTTCAAACCCGAATCGAGTCCAATCCTCCACTCCCACTCAGAATGCTGGATTCCTGGGTCAGATTGTATCGCCTGTATCGCTTACCCACTACCCAGATTGTCGTTCTTCTGTTACCACCGTCAGATCTGGCAGATATTGAAACGACTTTCAGTGTCGAATCCACCCGCCATGAGTATCAAGTTCTGAGGCTTTGGGAGCAAAATCCAGAGATTTTTCTCACTGATGCTGCATTGCTGCCGTTTGCCTCTCTAGCCGCAACCTCTGACCCGGTGCAACTGCTTCAACAAGTAGCCCAAGTAGTGAATGAGATAGAATCAGCTCAGCAACGGCAGGAAGTCTCTGGCTATGCTCAACTACTGGCAGGTCTAAAGTTTGACAGACAAGTGATCCGACAAGTCTTTTGGGAGGGAGTTATGCGGGAGTCTGTTATCTATCAAGAAATTTTTCAAGAAGGTAAGCAAGAGGGCAGACAGGAAGGCAGACAGGAAGGCAGACAGGAAGGCAGACAGGAAGAGGGATTGACTCTGGTACTGCTGTTGTTGGAACGGCGTGTCGGGCAATTGCCGGATGAGTTGCGCGATCGCATCTCCACTTTAGACCTACCGCAGCTTGAAGCACTGGCCCTTGCCCTGCTTAATTTTTCTGAGATCTCGGATTTAGTGAATTGGTTGGAGCAGTGAGGATATAGCGATCCCACGCACAAATGCCTTGTCACGCCGGGAATAGGAGATGAAGATATCCGCCATAAATTGCCATTGGGAATTGAACTGAGCCTATCTTGTCACAGGATTCAAGGAGTCTTCCCATCGTCTTTCGAGTAGAAGCCCAAGCTGAATTCAAGGATACAGTTCCAGGTAGTTCTGATAGCCAATCTGATCCAACTTTGCTTGTTTCTCCATCACCATTTGACTCAGGCTCTGACGATATTGCTGGACTTTTTCCAACAAAGCTGGATCGTGGGTTGCCAGAATTTGTACTGCCAGAAGTCCGGCGTTGCGGGCATTGCCGATCGCCACCGTTGCCACTGGAATTCCCGCAGGCATTTGGACAATGGAATAGAGCGAATCGACTCCCTGTAAATGGCGACTGGGTACGGGAACCCCAACTACGGGCAGGGGGGTGAGGGATGCCACCATTCCTGGCAGGTGGGCGGCCCCTCCTGCTCCGGCAACGATCACTTTCAGCCCCCGCTGGTGAGCCTGTTTGGCGTATTCCACCATCCGTTCCGGAGTGCGATGGGCAGAGACGATTCCCACTTCACAGGGAACCCCAAACTCTTCGCAGGCGGCGATCGCTTCCTTCATCGTCGGCAAATCGGAATCGCTGCCCATAATGATGCCCACAAGCGGTTGTGTCATGACGGTGCCTGGTAATTCTTCAGGAACTCTACCGCACAGCGGGTCGTGAGGGTAACTTTGTTTGGCAAATTACTCAGCGGAAACCAGCGTAAATCCTGGTGCTTATGGCTTTCCACGTTCCGAAGATGCCTGCCCTGATCCGCATCAGAAACACAGGAGAGACCCAATGCACCCCTTCATCCGGCAGAATATGGTCAGTGACACCCAGTAGGGTGACAACTTCAGTCTTTACTCAAGAGCGTTGAGATAAATCTCAGGCTCGAAGCGGAAACCGGTTAAAACAGGTTCAACCCCTAACCAATCTGCGTTTTAGTCAGTTTTAACTGAATTTAACTTTGAGCCAGAACTTTAGTTCTGAGCTTATTTCAGTGCTATTCGATTTCTGCTCATTTGTTCACTGGTTACTGATTGCATGATTGAAAATTTAACACTTAGTAATGCCCAGGTTCCTGGATACGAAGGATTGCAGCAAATTCTGATCCAGCAGGGAAGGGTAGTGGCGATCGCACCCACCGTTCCATCCAATTCTGAAAATATGTCGTTTCTGGATGTTGAAGGAGATTGGATCTCGTTGGGTGGCATTGATCTTCAGATTAATGGAACGCTCGGTCTGGCATTTCCTGACCTGGATGCAAACAACTCCACAAAGCTGAAGGATATCTGCGAGTACCTGTGGGCCAACGGGATTGATGGGTTTTTACCCACCATTGTTACCACCTCCATTGAAAAAATCCAGAGTTCCCTATCCAGCATCAACCTCTATCAAAAGATGCAAAAGCTTACAGTTCCACCTTTCCAGGCTGAAATTCTGGGGGGCCATCTGGAGGGGCCGTTTCTCAACCCAGACAAACGGGGTGCCCATCCTCAAGAGCATTTGTTGCCACTCACCATTGAAACTGTCAAACAAGTCCTGGGAAATTACGCCAATACTGTCAAAGTCATGACCCTGGCTCCCGAACTGGATAAAACGGGGGGAGTCATTCCGTATTTGCGATCCCTGGGTATCACAGTCAGTCTAGGGCATTCTCTTGCCACCGCAGAGCAAGCCCAAACAGCTTTTAACCAGGGAGCCAGCATGGTGACCCATGCCTTCAATGCCATGCCGCCCCTGCACCATCGTGAACCCGGATTACTGGGAGCCGCCATCACCCACGCCAACGTCTACTGTGGCTTAATTGCAGATGGTCAGCATGTTGCGCCGATCATGGCCGACATTCTGCTGCGAGCCAGCCATTACGCTCAGGGAATCTTCCTGGTCAGTGATGCCTTGGCTCCGTTAGGGTTGCCCGATGGCATTTATCCCTGGGATACCCGCCAGATTGAGGTCAGAAACGGCACAGCTCGATTACCCGATGGTACACTCTCCGGCACAACCTTATCCTTGCTGGTCGGTGTGCAAAATCTGGTGAAATGGGGAATTTGTCGAATGGAGCAGGCGATCGCCCTTGCCACTATTGCGCCCCGTCGAGCGATCGGGCTTTCCACTCAACTGGAAGGCAACCCCATCACCCACTTACTACGCTGGCACCAATCGTCTGGTAAAGAGTTGACCTGGCAGCGGCTGGCAGACCTGGCAAATTTCCGCGCCAACCGTCACCTCGGCGTGGTAATTAATTAAGTGTTCAAGCAACTGACGCAGCAGATTAATGACAGTTACCGACGATAAAACCGTTGTAAAAGAATATTTCAACGCTACTGGGTTCGATCGCTGGCGGCGAATTTATGGCGACGGAGACGTTAATAAAGTTCAGTTAGACATCCGCAACGGGCACCAGCAAACCGTTGATACCCTTTTATCCTGGCTCAAAGCAGACGGTAACCTAGCGGGGTTGACCATTTGTGATGCCGGGTGCGGTGTGGGCAGTCTCAGCATTCCACTGGCGAAAGAAGGGGCGATCGTCTTTGCCAGTGACATTTCCGAGAAAATGATTGGCGAAGCAAAAGACCGGGCCACCGCCGAACTAGCCGATATCCGCAATATCACCTTTGCCGTGCAAGATCTGGAAACTCTCAGCGGGCGCTACCACACCGTTATTTGCCTGGATGTGCTGATCCACTATCCTCAAGGAAAAGCGGCGGAGATGATTACCCACCTCAGCAGCCTGGCAGAGTCCCGCCTGATTCTTAGCTTTGCCCCCAAGACTTTCTTCTACGAAACTCTGAAAAAAATTGGCTCCTTCTTTCCCGGTGCCAGTAAGGCAACCCGTGCCTATCTCCACAGCGAAGCTGAGATCGTGGGAATCCTCGCAAGCCAGGGTTGGACGATCCAGCGCACTGCGATGACAAAAACCCGCTTCTATTTCTCGCGCCTGTTGGAGGCAACAAAATAAGTAGCTGGGTGCAATTAAATTAAAGATGTTTTGGGGGTGGAGGGGGTGAACCCCCCTGCCTGGAGGCAACGCCTCCACTCCCCTTTCTTCCAACTAATTATGTTTACCTACTTAGAAGAATTACAAAGTAAAGACATTCTCCTTGAGAGTGGCTAGGATCATCATCACCCCGTTATTGCCAGCCTTGTGGGAATATGAAGCTGATCAAAAAGGTATTTGCAGCTCTGTTTCTTTCCTTGGGTTTTGTGTTTCTGCTAGCCGCTACGATAGTAGTAATTGATACTGAGGATCCCAAGGAAAGGAATTCAACAGTTGCAGGGTGCTTGATTTTTGGAATTCCTCCTACAGCATTGGGTATTTGGCTGATTCGCAGCCTGCAAATCCAAAGTCAACAAGAGCAGCGCGATTGCCTCCGCTCTACCTTTTTCAAACTACTCAAACAGGGAGATGGCCGTCTGACCCCCCTCCGTTTTGCGATGGAAACTGGTCTGGACGGAACCCTGGCAAAAGCCTACCTGGATGAGCGGGCAAAAGAGTTCAATGCCCGTTTTGAAGTGGATGAGGATGGGGATCTCTTCTACCAGTTCGATATGGGCATTGCATGCCTGCCAGCAAGTTTAGAAGCTAGACTGAGCGAACCTGCTATCGCTGGCTCTGGGGTTACTTTTGATGTCGTTCTGGAGAGTGTGCCCAATCATCGCAAGATTGACGCCATTCAAGTGGTAGGGGAGCTGACCCATCTGGGTTTGAAGGACGCTAAAGATCTGGTGGAAGCCACTCCCACCAGACTCAGAGAGCGGGTATCAGAGGCGACTGCGCAGGAATGTAAGCGAAAGCTGGAGGCAATCGGAGCGACGGTAATGGTCATTGAAAATTAAGAGCCATTTGTGGGGAGTGGAGGAGAATTATCCACCCATTTACCCATTTCATTTCCGCGAGCCTGCACAAGCGATCTCAAAGAAAACTTCACGAAAACTAACTAATTGCAGGTTCCTGAATGATTTTTGCTAATCATTCATCGAAATGGGCTATTTCCAATTAAGTTCAGTGATATTAAAATGCTAGCGAGCTATTTAATGGACTGGATTGCTCCAGTCTGAAATGTTCGACTCTTCAATGTTCGACTCTTCTGATGCTGGATTCGCGGAGCGCTTACACATAGAGAATTTGAGATTAAGGATTTGAAAATGGTAAAAAGAACTCTGATTCCTTCGATCGCGTTATTGCCCCTGTTGTCGGCAGGTCATGCCCTGGCTGCTTCAGAAAGCTCGCCATCACCAGTTCCATCGATTTCAGCACAGCCCCCGGTGCAACCAAAGTGCTACTTACTGGCCCAGGCAATCGCCCAAAACCCTGCGGTTGAAAACGACAAGATTATTGGCAGGGTGTACAGCGTCATTGGCAACACCGTCATGATTGAAAAAGAGGACGGTACCACCGAGCATGTCTACCTCGACTGGTGGGAGCGGGGACACATGGGCCAGCTTGTGGGCAAAAAAGTCGTTGTTAGAGATGTCTATTGCAATCGCATTGATCTGGCTCCCCCACCGCCCCCGGTTGTGAAACCGATTGAAGTGCCTGCGCTGCAATTTACACCCATTACACCCACCGTCCCACCGTTGACCCCTAGACCCGTAGCCGAACCAGCCCCCGCCCAGGAACCTCAGCAAATCGTTCCACAGACTTGGTAGGGGTGAAATAGGGGGTGGTGCGTTGTTGATTGTTAAGAGAGGGCTAGGGGACAGACGACAGCGACAGGCAATAAGAGGGGAGAGGGGGATGAGTGGCCTGTACCTGTTGCCCGTCACCTATTAACCATAACCTGTTGTCCGTCGCCTGTTTGTCGCTCCCTTCCCTTCCCTTATCAAACACTTAGGGAATATTATACTTAGGAAATTTTTACTTAGGAAATTTTAGATTTTTTATAAGGCAACGATTTTGGTATACCAGCGATCGCCATCTTTGCCCTACAGTCAATAATGTAGGGATATATCGCTGATTGGCAGTATGGCAATCTGTTTCTTGCGAAACTTGTGCGGGCTTCGGTTATCCTTTAAGTTTTTTTCTGCTTGTTTAGGTTCCGGGATTCTAGTAGTGTCTGTCTCCCAACGGATGGTGGGACAGACTGCCATTGTAGACGATGCAACCCGATTTGGAGCGGTGCAACTACAAGAAAGTTCTGAGCGATCAGGCTCCTCCCCAATGATTCCGCTTGCTGACGAAGAGTCTCCCACTCACCGTTCCATTTCTCCCCAGTCTTTTCCAGAAGCGCCTGCCAGATCTGACTTAAAGAATCGGAAGCCTGCGGTGGCGATCGTTCTTCCTCCTGATCCCAGTCTGTATCAACTCAACCTGCCAACCCTTGGGGATGAAAAAATTTACCTGCCCAATGAGGCAGAAGTACCCGGTCTGCGATTGGTTGTAAAGCTCAGCAAACGAAGGGTCTACGTCTACGAACGCGACAAGGTAATCGCTAGCTACCCCATTGCTGTCGGCAAGCCAGGCTGGGAAACTCCCACTGGGGAATACAAAGTATTCAACATGGAAAAGAACCCTACCTTCAAAAGCTTTAAGTCTGGTCGCATTATCAAGCCCGGCCCTGACAATCCCCTCGGCGTTCGATGGATTGGCATCTGGACGGATGGTAAGACCCAGCTTGGGTTCCACGGCACCAACCAGCCGGAACTGATCGGGCAAGCAGTATCCCACGGCTGCATCCGTATGCTGAACAAGGATGTGACAGCCCTGTTTGAGAAGGTGGCGATTGGAACCCCGGTCAAAGTTGAGCAGTAAAGTACCTTTAAATAGTGCTAAATAGTGCAGCTCAGGTCCCCAGCCCGTTGGGTAAACCGCAGGTTTTCGCTGTAATCCACCGGGCAGTCAATTACCGTAGGAATGTTCTGCTCTAGGGCATCTTTGAGCGTGGGGATCAGATCGAGACAGGATTCTATCCGATAGCCTTTCAAGCCCATACTTTCTGCTAGCTTCACGAAATCTGGGTTGCCAAACTTCACAAAGGAGGAATGCCCAAAGTGGTTCTGCTGCTTCCATTCGATTAGGCCATAGCCGCCATCGTTAAAGATTAGGGTGACGAAGGGGGTTCCGACTCGCAGGGCCGTTTCTAGCTCCTGACAGTTCATCATGAAACCACCATCTCCAGTCACTGCAACAATCCGCCGATCTGGATAGACGAGTTTGGCCGCGATCGCCCCCGGAATGGCTATCCCCATCGCAGCGAAGCCATTCGAAATCAGACAGGTGTTGGGGCGTTCACAGTGGTAATGGCGTGCCATCCACATCTTGTGCGCCCCCACATCGCAGATCCCAATATCTTCGGGACCCATCACCTGCCGAAGATCGTAGACAATCTTCTGCGGCTTAATTGGAAAAGCATCGTCCTTAGAGTAGTAAATGTAATCATTGCGAATATCGGCTCGTAGTTCCAGGGCATAGGGGTCGGGTTTGTTGGCGCGATCAGCCCGGTAAAGAATTTCTTTTAATGAGTCAGAAATATCACCAACCACTTCGACCACTGGAATATAGCTACTATCAACCTCGGCAGGCGTCATGCTAATGTGCACAATGGGAATGGTGCCATTTGGGTTCCATTTCTTAGGCGAGTACTCAACCAAGTCGTAGCCTACACAAATGACCAGGTCAGCCCGATCAAATCCACAGTTAATGTAATCCCGCTGTTGCAAACCAACTGCCCACAGTGCCAGCGGATGGGTGTAACGGATCACGCCTTTACCCATAAACGTATTGGCAACCGGAATATTGAGTCGGGTTGCAAACTCCGTCAGCATTTCACTGGCATTAGCCCGAATTGCTCCGTTGCCCACCAGGATGAGTGGGTTATCAGCCTGGGAAATGATTTCCGCTGCTTTCTCAATGCTTTGGAAAGAAGCAAAGAATTTTTCCTTGTTGTCTTTGGCAAGGGGTTTACCGGGGGCAGGCATGGCTGCGATGTTCTCCGGTAAATCGATATGGACGGCTCCAGGTTTCTCTGACTGAGCGATCTTAAATGCCTTACGGACAATTTCTGGCGTATTGGTTGGGCGAACGATTTGAGTATTCCACTTGGTGACGGGGGCAAACATCGCCACCAGGTCCAGGTACTGGTGGGATTCGATGTGCATTCGGTCAGTTCCCACCTGTCCAGTGATGGCAACCAGGGGAGCCCGGTCCAGGTTGGCATCGGCCACGCCCGTCATCAGGTTGGTGGCTCCCGGCCCCAGGGTCGAAAGGCACACTCCGGCTTTACCCGTTAGCCGACCGTAGACATCGGCCATAAATGCAGCGCCCTGTTCGTGGCGAGTGGTAATGAATTGGATAGAAGAATTCCTCAATGCTTCCAGGACGTGCAGATTCTCCTCACCAGGTAAGCCAAAGACGTAGCGAACTCCCTCGTTCTCTAAACATCGAATGAGTAGTTCGGCTGTGTTCATGTCACCCATAGTTCTTTCCCTTCACAACAACTTACGCTTGCCCCACTTTCTAGATTGTCTCAGTCCACCTTCCGCGATCGCCGCTTTCAGAAAAAATTGCCCGCCAGATGATTACTTCACCCAGACGGTCTTGATATTGACGAATTCCTGAATCCCATGAATTCCCAACTCCCGACCAAAACCAGAACGCTTGATGCCGCCAAAGGGCAGGCGTGGATCGGATTTGACCAGACCGTTAATGAAGACTGCTCCTGCTTCCAGTTCATTAATGAATTTCTCCTGTTCTAAAGGATTGTTCGTCCAGGCACTGGCACCTAGCCCAAAAGGAACGTTATTGGCAATCTGGATCGCCATCTCAATATTCGCCGCTCGAAACAGCATAGCGACCGGACCAAAGAACTCTTCCTTGGCGATCGCGCTGTCCAATGGAATTCCAGCCAGAATCGTGGGCGGGTAAAAGTTTCCTGGCTGATCCAGGGGTTGCCCACCAATCAGTACTTTAGCGCCCTGTTCAATACTGACCTGCACCTGATGGGCCAGATCTTTGAGAATGGTCGGTGTTGCCAGAGGGCCAATATCCGTGTCTGGCAGCATGGGGTCGCCGACCTTTAATGTCTGGTATTTTTCGACCAGGTGTTTCTCAAATTCAGCGGCAATCGATTCAGCCACGATGAACCGTTTGGCAGCAATGCAGGATTGTCCATTGTTCAGCATTCGCGCGGTAACCGCCGTTGAAACCGCGGCATCCAGGTCAGCACTGGGCATGACAATGAACGGATCACTGCCACCCAGTTCCAGCACGACCTTCTTAATTTGCTTTCCAGCCGCTGCTGCCAGGCTTGCTCCCGCTGGCTCACTTCCGGTCAGAGTTGCGGCTTTAATCCGGTCATCGGCTATCAGAGGGGCTATCTTGTCTGCGCCAATCAGCAATGTCTGAAACACACCGGGAGGAAACCCTGCCTGAAGAAAGATTTTCTCGATCGCCAAAGCACATTGAGGCACATTGGAGGCGTGTTTGAGCAAACCCACATTCCCGGCCATCAATCCCGGTGCCGCAAACCGAAATACCTGCCAGAAGGGAAAGTTCCAGGGCATCACAGCCAGCACAATGCCCAACGGTTGATGACGAACAAAACTATCACTGGCATCAGTTTGAGTGTGAACATCGGCGAGAAATTGCGCCGCATTTTCGGCATAGAAGCGACACACCCAGGCGCACTTCTCCACCTCTGCGATCGCCGATTTCAACGTTTTCCCCATTTCCAGGGTCATCAGCTTGCCAAACTCTTCCTTCCTTGCCTCCAGAATGTTGGCCGTTTCACTCATCCAGCACGATCGCTGCTCAAAGGAAGTCTTGCGATACTGCTCAAATGCTTCCTGTGCTTTCTGCAACCTGATCTCAATGTCAGAATCCGTTAACGGTTCAAACGTTTTAATGACCTCTCCGGTTGCGGGGTTCACTGTAGCGATTCCCATTCCCGTCCTCCAGTCGAGTGCAGGATTCCATTGTAGACACGCCAGGAATGGGATGACCTCTAGCTAAAGTATTTCGTAATCGTTGGGGAAGGGGAAAGGGGGATAAGTTTTGAGTTTTGAGTTTGGCTAAAGGTGACAGGCAATAGATAGAGGCAACAGGCTATGGGCAACAGACAACAGGTAGAGACAACAGGGGGTTGTCAATTTTTTGTGGCAATCCTGGAAAGGGAGTCGAGAGAATCAGGGTTTCGAGGAGTCATCCCTACTTAGAACAGTCCGTATTAGTACTATTTGTGTAATATCATTAAATTAGTGATGCTCTATACAGTTAAGTCGGAAGGCAAGTCGGATGCAGGCAAAAGCTGAGTCAAAAAAACAATTGACAGCTTCTCAAGAGGCTGCCAGAGAACCATTTCTTCCGCTGATTCGGGAACTGGCTAGAGCCTATCAGGCGTTTTGTTCATTTGATGAGGAACATATTCGAACTCTGGGATTGACAGGTCCTCAGTTTGATGTCATCGCGACGCTAGGCAACACTTCCGGAATGATGATGGGCCAGCTTGCCGAAAAGACGCTGGTAACAAAGGGAACGTTGACGGGAATTATCGATCGCCTGGAACAAAAAGGACTGGTGCGGCGGGAAGTGCCTCCTGACAATCGTCGCTGCTTCAGGATCGTACTCACAAACGAAGGGGAAAAGGTCTTTGAAGAAGTTTTCCCCACTCACATTAACCACCTCAAAGAACGCTTCAGCCAGTTGAGCGAAGAGGAGATCGAGCAAATTACAGCTACCTTAAGGCGAGTCCGGGAATTGTTTTGAGAGGAAAGAAGCCAGGAGCCAGAAGAGGTGATAGGCGACAGGCCATAGACAAAATCGATGAGGGAAGGAGCTGTTGCCCGTCGCCCGTCGCCTATTTCAGTTTGGGCGATCGCCTGTGCCAGTCAGTTGCTTGCTCATAGGCGTAACCCACTTGAAACACCTGGTCTTCCCGCAGAACATTGCCGATGATTTGAAGACCAACAGGCATTCCGCTGGAGTCAAAACCGCAGGGGAGGCTCATACCAGGAAGACCGGCAAGGTTAACTGGAATAGTCATCAGGTCAACCAGATACATGCTGAGTGGATCAGCCGACTTATCACCCGCCTTAAAAGCAGTAGTGGGTGCCGTGGGGCAGACCAGCACATCGACTTTTTCAAAGGCTTTTTCAAAGTCTTGCTTAATCAGCGTCCGTACTTTTTGGGCTTTCAAATAATAGGCATCGTAGTAGCCTGCTGATAGCGCATAGGTACCAATCATGATCCGGCGTTTCACCTCTGGCCCAAATCCCTGGGCGCGGGTGCGAGTATACATGTCAATCAGGTTGTCGGCATCTTCGATTCGCATCCCATACTTAACGCCATCGTAACGGGCAAGGTTTGCCGAAGCTTCTGATGGAGCGATGATGTAGTAGGCGGCAATGCCGTAGCGGAAGCGGGGGCAGGAGATTTCTTGAATTTCGGCTCCTAGATCTTTGAGTTGGGCGATCGCAACCCTAACTGCCTTTTCCACCTCTGGATCAAGCCCTTCGCCAAAGGTTTCCTGAATCACTCCCACCTTTTTTCCCTTTAAATCGGGAACAAGATAGCGGGTGTAATCAGGAATTTCCACATTCAAACTAGTGGAATCTTTGGGATCATGTCCAGCAATCTCCCCCAGCAGGATAGCTACATCCTCCACCGTCCGTGCAAAGGGACCAATCTGGTCTAGGGACGACGCAAATGCGACCAATCCATAACGCGAAACCAATCCATAGGTAGGTTTCATGCCCACAATGCCGCAAAAAGAAGCAGGCTGCCGGATGGAGCCTCCGGTATCCGAACCGAGTGAAACCACACATTCTCCACCAGCAACCGCCGCTGCCGAACCACCCGATGAGCCTCCCGGTACCCGTTTCAGATTCCAGGGGTTGGCTGTTTGCTGGATAGCCGAGGTTTCCGTCGAACCACCCATTGCAAACTCATCCAGGTTTGTCTTACCGACTATTACAGCTCCGGCATCTGCTAGCTTCTGCGTCACTGTAGATTCGTAGGGTGGGATGAAATTCTCCAAAATGTGAGAGGCACAGGTGGTGCGAATTCCCTGGGTGCAGAGGTTGTCCTTAACTCCAACAGGAATCCCTGCCAGCAGCCCGATCTCTTCGCCTGCCGCAATTCTGGTATCCACCTGTTTCGCCTGCTCTAGCGCCCGCTCAGCCGTAACGGTGATAAAGCTGTGCAGCTTTGGCTCGAGCTTCTGAATGGTATCCAGGGCTTCTTGAGCAATTTCCACAGCAGAGCGTTCTTTCTGAATGAGCTGTTGGTGCAACTTGCGGATGGATACCATGCAATAACCTCTTTCTGACTCAATCTCCAAAACTCCAGTATACGGTTGCTCGCCAACCCTAAGCCATTCAGGAGAATTCTTTGCTAATCTACTACTGCCAGGTTTATCTCTGGTGAATGTTGTTTTCAGAGAATCTTAAGTTCATGGCTCATTCCTTTGCTGCAAGGTTTTACTCCATTCTCGTCCTCCTCAGTCTCTTTGCAGCGAGCATGAACCCTCCTAAAGCCATTGCCCAGGATCCGATTTACAAACCCATTCCTCTAACACCGGGCACTACAATCACCGATCGCCTGACCGAGAAAGACATCCCCACCGGGCAGGGGGGCTTTGCTCGTGACTATGTGTTGCAGTTGAAGGAAGGCAGTCAATTGGCGATTGACCTGACGTCAGATAATTTTGATGCGATCGTCTCTCTGATCGCAGGAGATGGCTCTACCGTTGCCGAAAACGATGACGGTCCCGATGGCAGCACCAATGCCCTCCTGTTCACCCGTATCACCAAAACAGGAACCTACTACATTCGGGTACGGGCATTCGGTGAAGTGGCAGGTGGAAATTACAAGCTAAAAGTCACTCTACTGAAACCCGTAGCAGGGGAGAAGTAAGTACCTGTAGTGGTTAGCTGTTAGTGAAGTGAGGGGGGAGAGGTCTTGGAATGGTTAGGAGAATGGGGTAATAGGGTGAGGTTTCTCCACTCCATTACTCCACTACTCATTTACCCATCCACTTCATCCACTCATCCCTCCTTCCACTTCCCTCACTTCCCTATCCCACTGCCCTCTTCCTACATCGCCAACTTCTTCACATGATCCAGCATCTGAAGCCCATGAATGAGGGAGGCTCCGCCACGGATGGCCGTTGCGACATGGACGGCTTCGGTCATTTGCTCTAAATCAGCTCCCTGTTGCAGGCATTCTTTACTATAGGCATCAATGCAGTAAGGGCACTGGACAGTATGGGAAACGGCCAGAGCGATGAGGGCTTTTTCGCGACTGGAAAGGGCACCCTCGGCGAACACTGAATGGTAATAAGCAAAGAATTTTTCTGCCAGTTCGGGGTTTCCTTCGTTGATGTGTCCAAAGTGGGGAAGGTGTTCAGGTTTGTAATAGGGTTCCATGGGTTTCTCCTGTAGTCGAGGTGTGCTCCTTGTGTTTCTCCAAAATCCACAGAGGTACTAGTAGTCTGCCAAGCAGATTTTGCAGGGTTTCAACCTCTGCAAAACCCCACAAATTGGTTTTTCTGGGTTTAGACAACCAGGCAAAGTTCCTTTGGTGAACTACTAGGATTATGGAATGATGAGTGGGTTTAATCCTATGACTCCAAAACAAATCCAGGAGATTGCACGGCTCCGTGATCAAAATCTATCGCCCAAGTAAATTGCTCGCCAGTTAGGGCTACGACCAGCCGAAGTAAAGGCCTTTATCAAATTACAGGCATCCCAGGAAACTCTGGCACGGTTAGAGGCAGGGGAACTTACTCCTCTGGAACGGTGCTTGATTAATGAAAATGCTGCCAGATATTTCTTTGATCACCCCAAGACCGGATGGTTTGGGAAAAAGAAAGATTCTGACCTGGAAGATGGAGTAAGAGGGCTGGCAGAAATTTTTGTGACCCGACTGCAACAACTACATGGTTTGCAGTTATCTGGTAGATTACTGGTGCCTGGGGGTGAAGAATACCTTTGGGCCGCGTAAGTGCGATCGCTTCAAGTATGAATCCTGAATCGAAATAGCCTATGCTGGTTTTGATCAAAGCTACCGGGAAATCTCCCTGGAACAGGCTCAGGCAGTCATCTTTGGAGCGGTAGACTACGCTGCCAGTTTGGGCTTAAAGCCCCATCGGGATTTTGAGCAAACCAAATTTCATCTAGGTCAACGCCCAGAGAAATTGATGCGGCTTGAATTTGGAAAAGATGGTAAACCCTTTTATATCAGTGGTCCCCGTGATAATGCTGACCGGATGATTGCAACCCTGAAGGAACACGTCGGCAATGACAATTTTCACTATTTGCTGAGCCTGGGGCCAGATTTTGGCTGGTAGTTTGGGAGTAGTAGTAGCTTATGTTTCCTTTGAAGAAAGTGTATGACCTGGTTTGAAAGATTGACGGGCTTTCCTGAAGAATCCCCACAGCAGGTTCGTGCAAATCTCACAGTTGAGGGTAATACATTGAAGTCCCTTGTAAACGGGAAAGCATGGGTTTGTGGCGAATTGGCAACTCCATCTCTGGGTGAACTGAGAGAGCATGTTCATTCGAATGAGTTTAGGACGGGAAGGTTGAATGTCCAGGAAGTCGTTGCCAATGTCCAGGATTTGCACAAGGACGAGTCGAATGCTGGTGCGCTGTTTCAGGTGGCCTCTCAGTTTAACCTGCTTGAGATGGTGTCTCCAAGCGTAACGCCTGAACGTGGTGTTGGAATTTATGAGAACGATCATACCCAGGGACCCGCCTGTGCTATTGCGGCAGGTGCTGGAACAATTTATCGAAACTACTTTGCGATCGTAAATGGGCAAATCGGCCAATCAGCAGAAAACCAGATTGATTGCCTTGCAGATGTGGGGACAGTATTGGGAAACTCCGAGGGCCAGCTATGGGAGATGAAAAATGGTTATGCTCTGGCATCGCGAAGCGGATTGGTCGAGATTGCGAAGCAACTGAGAGCATTAAACGAGAGTGAGATAGATAGATTGCGCCAGAAGCTGCGAATCGGCATTCAGTGGAATACACAAGTAACACTCAACAACTGCAAGCACCTCGTTTCTCAAGCCTATTGTGCTGCCCTGCCAGTTGCCTATACAGACCATTCACCAGAACTTTGGGCAGAATTTGCCCGGCTGGTTTTGGAGGGGGCCTATGAAGCGACGATCTGTACTGCGGTCCTAAATTCTGTAAGAAATGGAAACAATAGAGTGTTTCTGACACTGCTCGGTGGCGGGGCATTTGGCAATCAAATCGACTGGATTATTGGAGCAATCCGGCGTGCCCTGAACCTCTATAAAAATATTGGTCTAGACATCGCAATCGTAAGCTACGGTTCATCTAACCCAGGCATTCAGGAACTCGTCAACGAAATATGCCGCTAATGTTCTGTCAGGAAAACTTTGATGGGTCGCAGACTCTGAAAATCTAATCAGGCTTTCCTAAGAGTCTGAATCATAAGCGTTGCTCATGGTCAAAACAAAATCAATATTCCAGAAATTTTGTTTTAGACGAAAGAGTAGCGTAAGCTACTCTTTCACTGGCAAGTCAGGAGAACCACTTTTCAGCCATAAAGGCGATATTCGAGGCAAATGACCCACCAACTAGTAGCAGCTTAGTAGTAGTAGCAACTCCCACAGCGGCCATAGTAATAGTAGGCCGTGGGTCTGTAGCAACCACCATGGTAATAGGTGGGCTTGTAGCAGCCACCGCTATAGCAGCCACCGTAGCTGACCGGGGAATAGTCTTCGTAGCCACCGCAATTACCGTAGTAGCTACAGTCATAGTAGCTGCTATTGTAGCTGACAGGGTAATACCCCTCGTAGGTGTAATCAGAAGCGACCCAGCCGCCATCATAGAGGGGAGTCCAGGCATAACCATCGTTGTAGACAACGGTTTCGTAGTCTTGGTACAGGAAAGCACCATCGGGAGCACCACCAATGATGTAGTATCCCAATCCCGGGCCGCTACGAATGTTGAGACCGCAGCCACTGCAGGTAGAAACGTAGCCGATTGGGCGGTATTCTTCATCCAGACCCAGCGCTTTGGCTGTTTCCTGCCCAACAATACCGTCGATCATCTTAAGGTCTTGACGGATTTGGAAATCGGTTACAGCTGCTTCAGTTTTGGCATCATACTCGCCTGTGGCTTCTATCCCAAGGGCTTCCTGAATGGCCTGAACTTCAGCACCGGAGTTGCCAGGACCGATAGGAGCGGTTGCAGCCACAGCCTTATCAGGAGTACCTGTTAAAACAGAGGCGGCAACAGCAGCTCCTGCCATACCCATCAAAGCAGTAGGCGAAACTGACAGATTTTCAAATGCCTTCACTTTAGGAGCAGGAGTGGGATCCTCGTAGTGAACGGCAACATGAATAAAGGCTAATGTCTCCATAAATTCCCTCACTCGTTTTCTTCAACCTGCACAGGCTAGTGACAAAGCTGCCTATTAGCCAAAGCTTACAAGAATGCCAAGATGGCCATCTACAATCTTGGTATAGACAAATGGAATCCTTGTCTGCAATGTAAACCAACAGTGATGCAAAATAAAAATAGCATCGCTGTTAGAAATGCCACCTTTATCGATGACAATTGCAGTGAAATTTAAGGTTACCTGCGGTACCAGCAAGCTACCCCAAAACTCCACGATGAGCCTGGATACGCAAGTACTATATTGTTCTCACAAACTATCACACTAAGAGAATTTTGAGAAGTCCGAGAAGCTATTTTTTAGTCATTTGTGTCTGGGGTTCTGATTTTGGGATGTTTAAAGCTTGTTTCGATCGCCTTTCTCCTTAATCAATCAAAGAAACCTTCCACAACTCCCTCTCTAACACTGGCATGATAGCCAATCCTATCTGGATCGTGAGAGGCTTCCCACGTAGGGGAAGCCTCTCACAACTCCCCTTTTCACAAATAATTCAGGATTGCTATCGATAGGGGCAGTGCAATCGCTGACACAATCACACGTATCCTCTTTTCCCTTACATTTCTGTTCATTTCTTTAAACTTATAACTTTTGATAGTTGTAAGTAAATCAGATAATCAAGATTGGAGCGATTGAAACTTATTCAGTAGCTCTATTCCAGAGGTGAACAGCAAAATCAGAAGTGAATTAGCAAAATATATACTGATTGACTTTTCTAATTTTTTAGCTAAAGGGCGATCGCTCCTGAAATCACCCATTCAGGTGAACCAGATAGATGAATTGAATCCTGGTAGCTATCGGTAAGATCTTGCAGAGTTACAGGCGATTGATGAAAGTCAATCGAACTCATCCAACAAATGGGCTGGACTACGGAGCTTTCTTGTCACCATAGTTGTTATCCATTAATGCGGAGCCTGATTGACTGACAAATCTACTGAACACCCCTGCACTGCCAGAAAATTAATTTGCTGGCTCATCGCTAAAGCCATCTAATAGACGACTGAAACAAGATTTCCAGTCCATTTGAAGAGCTTACGCTGTTAGGCCAAAATTTATCTTTGGGCAGGTTGGCAATAAAGGAGTCTTTCAAAACTTTTGTCAGTCAACTGGGGAGTATTTAGTTTTGTCGCCTGTTGAGCCCCCCAGGATGCGAAAGTAAGCAAACACTCCAATAGCAGCCATCTGTTTATAATTGGTATGCATTTATTTAAGTAGGTAAGGGTAGGAAAATGCATCCAGATCGCGAAATGTAAACTTCACTCTATTGGTCAGCCTAAGCAAGCCTGGAGAAGATGTTACACAACTTGACTTACATGAGCTAAATTACGCTGACCTACTTAGCATGCAAACTAAATGGATTAAAACCTGACTCAAAAGTTTTTGCCAAGCTGGGATGGAAACCAGTATCCTTCATAAGGATATTTATATTGCTAAGAGCAAGCCTCTGGATTGTCCAAGAAGTGAAACGGTTATGCAATTTTCCTTTCGGTTACTTCTCGTTGGTGTGGGAGCGTTCGTCGCCTTTGGCAATACGACATTGGGTAACGCCGAACCAGCCCCCAGCAAACCCCAGAATTCAGATCAAGTCAATCAGACCCAGAAAACTTCCATACCTAGGCGCTGGTTGCAATCTGTTCCCAATGCAAGCAGCAAGCTAGGGCAGAGTGTCTCACTTAACATTGGCGAATTTGATTTTGTAAACGGTTCCACAGATTCCACTGGGGATCGCAAAGCAGGTCAGAGAGTAGTATCTGCTGCCAGCTACATTCCAATCCCAGCCAAAGGAAGAGTGTCCGAAACCGATCCAACTTCTCCTCGATCGGCTAAAGTGGCTCAAAATACTTCGCCAGCAGGAGCAAGAACCCCACTCAAGCAAGAAACTGGGAACAGTAAGCCCACCTCTAGCTCTGCTCTACCGATTAAGAAAGCTCAAACAAATGCGGCTCCATTGCTTCAGCCCAGTCAACCGTTAACTCCGGGTTTGCCCTCCATTGCTGAGCCGGTGATAGAACCCGTCGCAAGACCTATTGGTCCTGCCAAAGCAGGTGCTGCCCCGGAGTATCTTAATCCTGAGCCAAATCCTCTCACCTTTCCAACCAGAGGAGAAGACGTTAGATTACGAGGAATTCAGCCCATTACCTTGCAGCAAGCGTTGGAACTGGCAGAACGCAACAACCTTGACTATCAGACGGCCAGGCTTCAGCTTGAGCGCAGCCAGGCAGGTTTGCGCCAGGCCCAGGCAGAGCTTTATCCAACCATTGATCTTCAAGCCAATGTTGCCCGATCGCTGTCACCCGAAGTGCGGCTCAGGAATCGAGCAACAGAGGAATTGACTGGCATACCTACATCAGATGGCGCAATTAGTCGGGGATTTACTGGCGCAGCAACACTCAGTTACGACATTTTTACCTCTGGCGCACGTTCGGCTCGAATTCGAGCGGCGGCCCAGCAGGTTCGTTCCGATCAGTTACAGGCTGAGATCCAGCGGGAGCAACTGCGACTGAATGTGACAAATGCCTATTACGATTTGCAGCAGGCAGATGCGAATGTTGGTATTGGCAGGGCGGCTGTACGAAACTCCCAGATCAGCTTGCGCGATGCCCAGGCCCTGGAGAGGGCAGGAATTGGCACCCGATTTGATGTGTTGCGGGCCCAGGTGCAGTTAGCGAATTCTCAACAGCAGCTAACGAATGCCATTTCTCAGCAGCAGGTCAACCGCCGACAACTGGCTCAAATCTTAAACATTTCACCAGCGATTGATCTGGCGGCAGCAGATCCGGTGGATGCCGCAGGAGAGTGGAACCTGTCGCTGGAGGATAGTATTGTCCTGGCCTTCAGGAACCGGGCTGAGTTGGAGCAACAGCTTGCCCGGCGAGAACTGGCGGAACAGCAAAAGCGGCTGGCATTGTCGGCTCTGGGACCCACACTGAGTGTTTCTGCTCAGTATCAGCTCACGGATTCCTTTGGCGATACGTTAGGGCCAGCATCGGGTTATGCAGTTCAGGCTGGAATTCGCTGGCGATTGTTTGATGGGGGAGCGGCTAGAGCCAGTGCAAATCAGCAAGAGGCGAATATTGCGATCGCAGAAGCCAATTTTGCTAATGTCCGTAACCAGGTGCGCTTCCAGGTCGAGCAGGCATACTCTAGCCTGCTAGCCAATCGCTCCAACATTACTACAGCAAGGGCCGCAGTAGAACAGGCAACAGAAGCCCTCAGGCTGGCAAGACTTCGATTTCAGGCAGGGGTAGGCACCCAGACCGATGTGATCAATGCAGAAACTGACCTGACAAATGCCCAGGGCAACCTGGTCAGCGCTATCCTGGGATACAACCGATCGCTGGCTACCCTGCAGCGAGCAGTGACCAACTTACCCATTCCTACCGGCTCCCGAACGCCCTCTCCTGTCCCGGCCCCGCCTTCACCCACCTTGAGTCCGGGCACCATTGCCCCTCAGCCGAGTACTGTAACTCCTCCGGCTCAATCGACTGCACCTTCAAACAATACGCCCAGTCCCACCCCCTGACCTCTTCTGTCAACTCTCCGTTTTACGTACCCGATTCTTTTGGGATCATTAAAGGACATGAGGTTCACCATGACTTTGAATACCCGATCCATCCATTCCTTGCCGCAAGTCCTTCAAAGATTGCTCCTGTCTCGGGGGGTGGGCCTTCTCAGTGCGCTAGCCATTCTAAGTGGTGGTGTTGCCCGCACCCAAGAAGCTACGGAACCCGCGATCGAAGCAACCATAGATCCTGCTCCTGCTTTAGTTGACCCTGCCCCCGGTTCTGAGGTCATTCCTTCCCTACCAGAAAGCATTCCCTCAAAGATTCCCGTCGATTCGGCTCCGAATGTCTCTGCCTCACCCATCGATCTGGATGAGACCTACATCGACTCCACCCAGTACAGCATTGGAGCGACTCAACGCAGCAGCGACCAACCCCGGAGAGCGATACGGCTTCCCAGTGCACCCAGCGCCGTGCGGGTGGGACCGTTAACCGTAAACAGCTATGGCTTGAGCTTTGGGACAACGCCTTCTGTAAAAGACTACTACCGACGAACCCTGAGACCGCCGGGGCGCCTGGGAAATGGCAATATTCGCCTCATTTTTCCCCTGTCTATTCCTGCTCCTATTACGTCCCTATTCGGTTGGCGGCTTCATCCAATCACAGGGGAACAACGGTTTCACTCTGGGACTGATATTGGTGCGCCCATCGGCACGCCTGTACTGGCCGCCTATGCGGGTCGGGTAGTCCTTGCGGATTTTCTGGGGGGCTACGGTTTGACCGTTTTGCTGGAGCATAATAAGGGATCACAGCAAACCCTTTATGGTCACCTGTCAGAGCTTTTTGTGAAGCCTGGCGAGTGGGTACCACAGGGTGTTGTCATTGGACGAGTGGGCAATACTGGCCTGTCTACGGGCCCCCATCTCCACTTTGAGTTCCATCAACAAACCCCTGAAGGCTGGGTGGCTCTGGATGCTGGAGAACAGTTGGAGTATGCCCTGGCGCAATTGATGAAGACAATGGGCGTTGCTCAATTGCCTTCTGCTTCTGAATTAAGAGACGCCCTTGAATTGGATTTGTCGGCAACGATGGATGTGAACTTGCAGAAACAGTCTTAGTATCCCCCCAGTTTGCCACGGCGTTTTGCGACTCGTTCGGCTTTGCGAAAGAGCCATAGCCCCAGTACCAGGTAAGCTATGCCATTGAGCAGGGCGATCGCAAATTCGCCTGCATTAAACGTTCCTCCCCTTGCCATCAGGTTTCGTAGCATCTCGGCTCCTGGCGTCATGGGTAGCACAACGCCCAGCAGTTGAAATGGCCCTGTCCAACTATCAACGGGCACCATCAACAGCAACACCAGCCCAAACGGTAGAAACCCCAGCAGTTGTTGCACCCGCTTCAGCAGGAGCGCCAGGGAACCGACCGCGAGCGCCATTCCATAGGCTCCCAGCAAAACCGCCAGTAGGGGCAGAATCAGGGACGGTGGAAAGGATAACTGAGTCCCTGTCAATACCATGATGATGAGCAGAATGCTAATGTTTTGGAGAAGCTGAATTGCTAAATTGGCGATCGCTCGTGTGATAAATACTTGCGAAGCCCCGTAGGGCGTCAGAAAAATTTGCTCCAGTGTGCCCGTAAACGCCTCCTGCTGTAAGCCGCCTGCAATACTAGTCACGATAAACACAACCAGCGACCAGAGCACATAACCAACCACAATCGAATCGAGGCGATCGCCAAATTGGATAGGACCCGCTACGTACTTGGTCGTTAGAAACAATCCATAAAATGCGAACGTGACCCCCATAATGCCAGCCACCATTTCTGTGGCGTAGCGCCGCAGCAAAGTCCACTCACGTTTCAGTTCGGCTAGAAAAAGTTTGAGCATTGTTAGGAGCCAGGAGTCAGGATTCGGAAAGGGATAGAGAGTTAAGGAACGTAAGTAGCTGGGTGCAATTAAATTAAAGATAGTTTTGGGGGTGGAGGGGGGTGAAACCCCCTGCCTGCGGGCAACGCGCCCACTCCTCTTTCTTCCAATTAATGATGTCTACCTACTTATAAGGGGTGAAGCGGCAGGTGGCAAGTGAGGGGTGACAGGCGATAGGCGACAGGCAGAGCTCACTCAAATGAGCTTTGAGTGAGGAGAGAGGTATGAGGGGTGAGGTGAAAACTCAAAACTCATCCTCCCTTCTTGAACTCAAAACTCATCCCCCCTCTCCCCTCACCAGCTTGAGAAATACATCGGTTAGATTTGCCTGATCCTTTTGAACTTGTAGCAAGGGCAAAGGTTTCAGAATTTCTAACACCTGGTAAAACAGTGCCGGGTCGCCGATGTGAATAATTTGGTTGGTCTGCACTTCGGCACCGAGGGCAGCAATTTTGCTTAATCGTTGCGGGTCAATCGCCTCCTCAGTCTCTACCCGGTAAGCACTGCCAGAGAACTGACGGATGAGTTCAGTGGTGGGCTCTTCAGCGACGATCGCCCCATTGTTGATAATGGCAACCCGGTCAGAGAGTTCTTCGGCGATCGCCAGTTGGTGAGTCGTAAGTAAAATTGCGCAGCCTTCACGGGCGATTTCTCGGATGAGTTGCTTCACATCTTCAGTGGCCTCTACATCCAGACCCAGAGTAGGTTCGTCCAGCAACAGCAGCGGTGGCTGGTGCATCATGGCGACTGCGATCGCCAGCTTTTGCTGCATTCCCCGTGAAAGAGACTGAACCAGGCTCCGCTGCTTATCCATCAGGTTGAACCGTTCTAATAGCTCCCGCGTTCGCAACCGGGCCGCCCGCTGGCTCATTCCCCGCAGCACTCCGAAATATTCTAAATTTTCTGCAGGGGTCAGCCGCCAGTATATGTTTCGATTGCCCTCCAAAACAGCTCCCAACAGTCGCAGTGATTCTGGGTTCTTGTGGGGATCGCGATCAGCAATCCTCACCCAACCTGCATCGGGCTGAATCAGTCCTGCAATCATCTTGATGGTGGTCGTTTTTCCTGCCCCGTTTGGACCCAAAAACGCCAACACCTCCCCTGCCATAATCTGGAGGGAGACATCCTTCACCGCCGTTACACCACGCCCCTTTTCGGTGTAGGACTTTTGCAGATTACGAGCTTCTAAGATGATCATGAATGGTTACTTGCAGAGGAGGCGAAAGGGGTGGGAGAGCAGCCGCTTAGAGGAGGGGGAGTGAACGAACAACCGGCCCCCAACCCCATCACCCTATCACTCCCTCACACCTCACTTAACCAACAATCCCTTTCTAAGATAACGATGACTAACCAATATGCTGCCCAGGTTGAGCGGGCGATTGCAACCCTGAACCGTGACCTGCCAACCCTTTTTCAGAAAGACATCTCCTACGACATCTACAGCCAGGACATTTTTTTCCGCGACCCAGTTAACCAATTCAAAGGTAAATTCAGCTACCGCATCATCTTCTGGACACTGCGCTTCCACGGGCGGCTCTTTTTTACCGAACTCTATTTCGACTTACATAACGTTCAACCCATCAGTCCCGATACCATCCGCGCTGACTGGACAGTCCGTGGCATTCTGCGAGTTCCTTGGAAAGCTAAACTTTTCTTCAACGGCTACTCGATCTACAAACTGAATGCTGATGGACTTATCAATGAGCATATCGATACATGGGATCGTCCACCTAAAGAAATTCTGAAGCAATTTATAGAAAGAGGTGTGAGGTGAAAGGCGATACTCCCCCAACTCCTTCACTCCTCAGTCCGTCACCACCTCTTCCACTTCTGCTTGCTTCGCAGGCTTCTTATGGGGATGGAAGTAGGCTTCCAGTACCTGGCGGACCATTGGAGCGGCGACTGAACCACCACCACCGCCAGAGTTTTCGCCAAAAGCGACGACGATGATTTCTGGTTTGTTTGCAGGAGCATAGGCTCCAAACCAGGTGTGGCTTTTACGCCCAAAATCTTCGGCAGTGCCACTTTTGCCTGCAACGGGAGGTAAGTTCTGTACATTCAGTGCGGTTCCCGTGCCACTTGAAACAACTTCCCGCAGACCTTCCTGTAAGATCCGAATCGTTTCTGGTTTCAAGTTCAGCGGCTCCCGCCAATTCTGGGAAGACTCATTGTCCTTCAGAAGGTGCGGCTTGACCAAGTAGCCCCCATTAGCCGCAACTGCAAACATGACTGCAACCTGGAGTGGCGAAGTTTGTAAAAATCCTTGCCCGATTGACATATTGACCGTATCACCCAAAAACCAGCCTTCCCCAACTTCTTTCCGTTTCCAGGCATCGTCCGGTACCAGGCCGGGGGATTCCTCCGAAGATAGCTCAATCCCGGTTTTGCGGCCAAATCCAAAGCGGCGAGTCCATTGAATCAATGTTTCATCACCTACCCCCATCGCAATCTGGTAGAAGAAGGTATCACTGCTCCAGGCCATTGCTCCCACAAAGCCGAGTGGACCGAAGCCTGCCCGGTTCCAGTCGCCAAACTCAATACCACCGATGGTTAAGGAAGGGTAAGTTTGCAAAACTGTGTCTGGGCTAAACTTGCCTGACTCCAGCGCAGCCGTGGTGGTTACGATCTTAAAGGTACTGGCGGGGGGAAATCCCTGAAGGGCCCGGTTAACAAAGGGGTGATCTTCACTCTGTAACCGCTTCCATTGAGCATCACTAATACGACCAGAAAAGAGGTTGGGGTCAAAGGCAGGACGGCTGACCATCGCCAGTACCGCACCATTGTTAGGGTCGATCGCCACAATTGCTCCCTTGCGATCGCCCAGAGCTGCCTCTGCTGCTTTCTGAACATCCAGATCCAGTGTCAAAGTGATACTCTTTCCAGCCTGGGTCTGCTTTCTACCTAAAACCCTCACCACCTGACCCATGCCATCTACTTCAACCTGCTGCCCACCCCATTCGCCACGCAGCAAATCTTCATAGGCTGCTTCAATTCCCATCTGCCCGATGACATCGCCCAGGCGATATCCCTTCGCTTTGTAGCGCTCCAGATCCTGATCGCTCATTTCCCCTGTATACCCCAGTACATGAGCAGCCAGGTCACCATTAGGGTAGTAGCGAACGGCTTCTGGCTCCACCTGCACGCCTTCCAGCTCACTGGCATATTCAGACAGGGCCGTCACCTGAGCTGGACTAATGCTACGCATGACGCGAATCAGGTAGGGAGAGTTATAGCCAGCCTGCTCAATTCGTTTCTGAAGGTAACTTTCAGGAATTTTCAGAAGTTGGGCCAGCCGCTTGAATGTTTGATTCCATTCTGTTTTTTTCTGGGCCAGGGGCCAGAGGTAGACAGAATGGGACAGACGACTGACTGCCAGAACCTTTCCCTTCCGATCGCGAATCGTGCCCCGCTCTGGCTGCTTTGGAATCAGGCGAATGCGGTTATTGTCGGCTAGCTGGCGGTTGCGATCGCCCTCCACCAACTGTAAATAGGCCAACCGGGTACAAATTCCCCCCAGCATCACCAGAGAGATGAACAGCATCAGGGCAACTGATTGATACCCCCGCCCAACGGTGCGAGCAGTTTTTTGAGGGACATTGGAAGCAGGTTGAGTTAGGGTCATAGATTCGAAAATCGACGAAATTCTTCCAGTTCGAGATTGAAAGAGAAGTTTTGTTCAGATTGAAGGGTAATCTTTTTAATTAGTAGATTGGGCAACCTAATATCCAAGATACGACTTCATTCCATTCTGGAAAATTGGACCCATCTCAAGTAGTTAGGGAAGCATCTGCCAGTTTGCATCTGCCAGTCTGAATCTCGTCTAAATCTAACGTTTGCTCAAATCGCTTACCGACGAGTGCCAGGTGGATACAATAAACCACAGGCCCAAACGCCCACTTTAGCAGAAGATCAATGAAGCTGGTTGAGTTCGCTCAGGGAATCACCATTATGTCTCAAACAGCCGTCCAGAATCAGCACGCCACGGCAGCGGACACCGGGTTTGATGTTGAGTTACGAAAAGTGTTTAAGGTCTACGATGGTGAAGCTGCTGTCCGGGGGGTCGATTTGAGTATCCGACGGGGAGAGTTCTTTAGTATCCTCGGTCCTTCCGGTTGTGGTAAAACTACCACGCTCCGGTTGATTGCCGGGTTTGAAACTCCATCCGCTGGGGAAGTTTTGATCCAGCAGCAGTTGATGACCCAGGTACCCCCTTACCGCCGCCCCGTGAATACGGTGTTTCAAAGCTACGCTCTGTTCAATCATCTAACGGTTCGAGAGAATATTGCCTTCGGGCTCCGTCTCAAGAAGCGAGGTCGGGCAGAAATTGAAGACCGGGTGAAAGAAGCCCTCAAGTTGGTCAAAATGGAAGCATTTGCCAATCGTTTCCCGGCCCAACTTTCCGGCGGTCAACAGCAGCGGGTTGCTCTCGCAAGGGCCCTGGTGAATCGACCTGCGGTAGTACTGCTGGATGAACCCCTGGGAGCATTGGACTTAAAGCTGCGTAAAGAGATGCAGGTCGAGCTATCCAATCTTCACCGAGAGCTGGGGTTGACTTTTGTGATGGTGACCCATGACCAGGAAGAAGCCCTCAGTTTGTCTGACCGCATTGCGGTAATGAACCAGGGCAGGGTTGAACAGATTGACACTCCCAACCAGATTTATGAACAACCGCTGACTGCCTTCGTTGCTGACTTCATCGGGGATACCAACCTTTTTTCTGGCAAGATTGAGGAGGTTCATCCAGCGATGTTATTGGTCACAACTGACCGGGGTTTGAAGCTAAAGGTGAAGCCACCCAAATTGGAGAATGCGCCTTCCTCTGGCTCAGTCGTTGTAAGCGTCCGCCCGGAGAAAATTCAGGTCAGCCTTTCCCCCCTAGGAGAACAAATCAATGGATTTGAGGGACGGTTGGTTAATGTAATGTATCTGGGTACCCACGTTCATTACCTGGTGGAACTGGAGTCAGGCGATCGCCTCACTGTCATGCAACCCAATACCATCAGCCTGCCTGATTCAGACACGTCAATCTACGTTCATTGGGCATTTGATGACTGCATTGCAATTCCTGCATAGGGGAAGCGGTTAGTGGTTAGTTGTTGGTTGTTACTGTTAGAGAGGGGTGAGGTGGCAAGCAACGGGCGACAGGTGACAGGCGACAGAATAGATGAGGAAAGGATTGGATGGGGAATAAGTGACCTGTTGAAGATGTTCGATAAATGGGGCGCTGATCCCTTGAAACCCTGATTCCCTCGTCCCCCTTTCTTGCCAACCCCTTTCTTTCCCCCTCTCCCCCTCTCCTGACTGACACCCACCCTCTGGTTCCTAATCCCTCCCCCCTGACTCTTTTCTTCTTTCTCCCTCCTTCTAGTTCCTGCCCTCCCGTGCTCTCAACCATCCCCTCTTCTACTTCCCTCACCCGTCGTCAGTTTTTGCGGGCGTCCAGCGTAGCCCTGATAGGTTTTGGGTTGTCTGGCTGTGGTTGGACGTTGGCTGAGGTGAGACCAGCCACCCAACCTCGAGGTAATAAGGATGAGCTGTACATCTACACCTGGTCAAGCTATGTGGATGACCCCTTGCTGGAAGACTTTGCAACGCTGACCGGGATTCGGGTGATTCCAGATATTTTTAATTCCAACGAAACCATGCTGGCATCGTTTCAGGCTGGTAAGGGAGCTATTTATAGCGTCATCTACCCTTCCGACTACAAAGTAGCAGAGATGATTGAGAAGGGCTTTTTAAGCGAACTGGATAGTTCGCGCCTGATTGGGCTGGATAATATTCTGCCGAAGTTTCAAAATCCAGTTTACGACCCTGGCAACCGTCACAGTATTCCGATTAGTTGGGGAACAACGGGTCTACTGTATGATGCTGATACTTTAAACCCTGGGCCAGAGGACTGGCGCTATCTCTGGGAGAACCAGGATAAACTCGACCGGCGGATTACCCTGCTTGATGATGTGCGGGAGGTAATGGGCGCAGCGCTGAAATCCCTTGGTTACTCCTATAACACAACGAACCCCGATGAAATCAGGCAGGCTTACGAAAAGCTGGTGAAACTTAAGCCTGCGATAACAGCTTTTACAACCGACGCCTGGAAGGAACGCCTGCTGGCGGGAGACCTCTATCTGGCAATGGTTTATTCTGCGGACGCAGTGCGACTGATTAAGGAGAATCCCGGTTTGAATTTGAAGTATACGGTTCCAAAGAGTGGCACATCCCTCTGGAGCGACACGATGGTAATTCCTAAAACCGCTCCCAATCCAGACGCAGCCTATGCCTGGATCAATTTCATGCTGCAACCGGCGATCGCTGTTGACGTTACAGAGCGCTTATACTTCGCGACCCCCAACCAGGCGGCCTATGACCAGCTTCCTGCTCCCCTCCGCGACGACAGGAGCTTGTTTCCCCCCAACGAGATTATTGAAATCTGCGAGCGGATCATTCCAGTAACGCCAGAAGCCACTGAGCTATACGACCAATACTGGACCAAACTCACGAGCAGCTAAGGACTATGAGCAATCCTTCCCTCACTAATCGGGCCGGAACAAAGGTCGCCACTTTCCCCAAATGGCTGGAGCCACTTGTGATGCTGGCTCCGGCTGGTATCTGGTTAAGTTTGCTGATGGTCATCCCCACGCTGTTAATTTTTCAGCTTAGCCTGGTGCCAGGAATTCGACCGGGGCAGGTAGTTAACCCTTCTGGCCTAGACAACTACTTTAAAATCTTTCAGCCTGGCTACTTGCCGGTCTTGGGGCGATCGCTCTTCTTCTCCATTAGTTCAACGGCTCTCTGCCTGCTGCTGGGGTTTCCTGTCGCCTACTGGATTGCCCTGATGGTACCCAAACGCTGGCAAAATCTGGTACTGCTGGGTTTTGTTTTGCCATTGTGGACTTCTTCCCTGTTACGCTCCTACGCCTGGATTACCATCCTGCGCCCAACGGGGGTCATCAACAGCCTGCTGAAGGCGATTGGGATTCCTCCCCTGGATATCCTCAACCGCGAACCTGCCGTTCTGATTGGCATGACCTATAGCCTTCTGCCCTACATGGTGTTGATTTTATACGCTTCTCTGGAAAAACTGGACAGACGGCTTTTAGAGGCTGCTGCAGATTTGGGAGCCACTCCCCAACAAGCTTTTTGGAAAGTTACCATCCCTCAGGCGAAGAGTGGAATTGCGGCAGGCTCCCTGCTGGTTTTTATTGCTTGCATGGGCGATTTTGTGAACCCGGAACTGTTAGGCGGCGCCTCCAGCATGACGGTCGCCCGATTAATCTACAACCAGTTTCTGGGAGCAACCCAAAACTGGGGCTTCGGCTCTGCCCTCAGCATGATGTTGATCTTGATTGTGAGTGTGGCGATCGCACTGCAAGTCAGATACGGCGACTCATCCCTCCGGGGATAGAAGTAGGGGAGCGGAGGGGCCTGAGGGCAGGCAGAGGAGTTGAGGAAGGAATTAGGGGGCTGAAGGTGAAAGACCAGGCGACGGGCGTTAGATGTTCACTCAAAACTTATCACTCAAAATTCCCTTCACCCCTTACTCCTTACTCCTCACTAACAACTAACAACCAACAACTAACAACTCCCATGGTTCATCACAAGCCTAAATCTAGATTGCCTTTCTCCTGGCAGGCAGCCTTTTCCGTGCTGATGTTTGGGTTCATGTATTTGCCAATCGCCGTCCTGGCATTTTATAGCTTTAACCAATCGCCCTACAGTGCGGGTTGGAAGGGGTTTACATGGGAGTGGTACATCAAATTCTTCAATGACAACCGAATTCTCGCGGCTCTGGCGACCAGTTTGCAAGTAGCGGTTCTGGCAGTGGCGGTTTCTGCCGTAATTGGGACTTTGATGGCAGTGGGACTGGCCCGCTATCGGTTTCCGGGTAAAGGGATTTATCAGGGAGTTGCCTACCTACCATTAATCGTGCCGGATATTGCAATGGCGGTCTCTACATTAGTGTTCTTAGCCGCGATCGCCATCCCCCTTAGTGGCGGAGCCATTCAACTCAGCCTGTGGACAGTAGTCGCAGCCCATGTTGTTTTCTGCCTGTCTTACATTGCCTGGGTAGTTTCTACGCGCCTCACTGACCTCAACCCCCATTTAGAAGAGGCTGCTCTAGATTTGGGAGCCACTCAAGTTCAGGCATTTGTTCAGGTTTTATTGCCCGAACTCGCACCAGCCATCCTCTCAGGCTGCCTACTGGCATTTGTGCTGAGCCTGGATGACTTTTTAATTGCTAGCTTCACAGCTGGAGGAGGCGTTACCACCCTGCCCATGGAAATCTTCAGCCGCATTCGTACAGGCGTGAAACCGGATATCAATGCCCTTAGTGTCGTTCTGATTGGGGCAACGGGAATCGTATTCTCCATCGCAGAATATATCCGTTTCCGCAGTGAACGGAAGCGAACCCGGTAACTCAAAAAATAAGCTCTTGACTCTGAATACAAAAGTCCAAATCAGGCGAACTTTAACTGCTCCAGAGTCAAGAACCCTATTTTTTTTGTGAGCATCGCTCACCAGCCTCAATTCAGCACCATTTGTCTAAAGCCCAAAGAATTAATAGCGGCGGGAGTAGCCTCTGGCATTGCCTCCAAAGCTACCACCGGGTTTACGCTCCTCGCGGGGTCTAGCTTTGTTGACCTTTAGGTCACGACCCATCCATTCAGCACCATCTAGAGCTTCAATGGCAGCCGCTTCTTCGTCATCAGTTGACATTTCCACGAAGCCAAAGCCTCGTGGCCGACCGGTTTCACGGTCTGTAGGCAACTGGACCCGCTTAACGGTTCCATACTCAGCAAAGATAGCAGACAGTTCGTCCTGGGTAACGGCGTAGGAAAGGTTACCTACATAAATTGACATGGAGATCTCCGGAAATTGCACAGTGTAGAGATTTAAATCCGGAGAGAAGCCTGTTGAATATTCCTTCACAAACAACGCCACCGAATCAAATACTCGACTTTTAAGTTAACACAGGATCAAGTTCTGCAAACGCAGTTTCAAAGAGATTTCCGTATTGTGGAGGGGTTAGCAGCTGGAAGAGGGGATAGGGTCTAAAACCACAGAGGGGAAGGGTGTAACCATTGGAGGGCAGGGGAAAGCAAACAAAACCAAAGAAAGATAAAGATTTGTTAATTTAAACGATGCGTCCATATTCCCCTGTTCGTCCTTGACAGTCACTTTGGCAGTGCGAGATTTACCTTTACCGTCGGTTACCTGACATTCAAAGTTTCTCCTGGGTTTGCGATTCGTAGAGCCCCACCACAGTTGGTGCTTCGAGAATGGGGTCGGTTGATTTACGCTAGGTTCTACTAGCCATCTCCTATAGCTCTAACTTCTTAAGTACTGGGCGTGTAGAAACGATATGACGATTAAGCCCCAATGCTTGAGGGTTGACGCCTAATGCTAAAGCAACCAGTTGAGACAGGTGCAAAATTGGCAGGTTGAGCTTTTGCCCAATCACTTTTTCAACTTCGGGTTGGCGAGAGTCCAGATTCAAATGGCAAAGAGGGCAGGGTGTAACAATACAATCTGCTCCCTGGGCGATCGCTTCTCGAATATGCATCCCCGCCATCGTAAATGCTTGCTCTGTTGCATAGCTGGAGAGCGGCCAGCCACAGCACTGAGTCCGCCCCCGATAGTAAACAGGTGTTGCTCCAACAGCCCGAAATACCTTCTCCATAGACTGAGGGTCATAAGGGTCATCAAAGGGAATGTGGGCCTGGACTCGCAGCAGGTAGCAGCCGTAAAAAGCAGCACACTTCAGCCCAGCAAGCTTGTGGACGACTTGCTGGGCAAGAGTTTCCAGACCATAGTCCCCCACCAGTGCCCACAGTAAATGCCTGACCTCAGTGGTTCCCCGGTAGGGAGAGCAACCTTCTTTCTTGAGCAGATCGTTAACCTGCTGAATGTAGGCCGGATTGGATTCCTGCCGGTCTTTGAGCCGCTCATCAACCCGCCCAATCACCCCCTGGCAGGTGCTGCAATGGGTCAGCAGTGGCAAATTCAACTCTTCTGCCAGGGCAATATTACGGGCGTTCACCGTATCTTCCAGTAGCTGGGAGTCTTCCTTAAACGTGCCGGAACCACAGCAGGAAGCTTTTTTCAACTCAATTAGCTCAATCCCAAGGGCCTGAGCCAGAGCCTGAGTCGATTGATACAGTTCCCGGCAGGCTCCCTGTGCGACACAGCCGGGAAAATAGGCGTACTTAAGCGTTGAAGATGGCATAACAGATCAGTAGTAGGGAGTAATTTCCAGTGTAGAACTTTGTTCCATCCTCCTTTGGGCAGGTTTCTGAGAAAAGATCGATCCAATTGGAAGTTTGATGTCTATCAGTGAGGTGGTTATCTTAAAATAGATGGAGATTATTTAAATTTTTGTTACCTTACTCTCTGCCTGAGTCGGAAATCCATGACTTCAGCTACTTCCCTTTTTTCTCCTGTTGAAGCAGACCTGTGCCTGCTGACGGAGAATCTTAAGAACCTGATCGGGGCTCGCCATCCAGTTCTCTATGCAGCGGCAGAGCACTTATTTGGGGCAAAGGGAAAACGGGTAAGACCTGCGATCGTACTTCTGGTTGCACGAGCCACTATGAAGGGGCAGGAAATCACCATGCGGCACCGAAGATTGGCAGAGATTACGGAAATGATTCACACCGCCAGTCTTGTCCATGATGATGTAGTCGATGAGGCCGAACTGCGGCGGGGAGTGCCGACGGTTCACAGCAGTTTTGGCAACCGCATTGCAGTTCTGGCAGGCGATTTTTTGTTTGCTCAATCTTCCTGGTATCTGGCTAATCTGGACAATTTAGAAGTTGTGAAGCTACTATCCCAGGTCATTATGGACCTGGCAGAAGGCGAGATTCAGCAGGGCTTAAATCGATTTTCGACCAATCTGTCAATTGACGCCTATTTGGAAAAGAGCTACTACAAAACTGCCAGTTTGATTGCTAACAGTTCTAAGGCCGCAGCCCTTTTGAGCGAAGGGCCTTCCAACTTGGTAGAAGATATGTTCAGCTATGGTCGCCATATCGGACTGGCGTTTCAGATTATTGATGACATTCTGGATTTTACGGGTTCTACGGAAGCTCTGGGCAAGCCAGCTGGTTCTGATCTCAAAAGCGGAAATTTAACGGCACCGGTTCTTTATGCGCTGGAAGAAAAGCCCTACCTGGAAGTTTTGATTGAGCGTGAGTTTGCCCAACCGGGAGACCTGGAACAGGCTGTGACCCTGGTCAGGGACAGTGGTGGAATTGAACGAGCGCGAGAACTGGCAACGCATCATACCCGCATGGCTGTTGAGCATTTAGAAGATCTTCCACCCTCTACTTCTCGTCAGGCTCTGGTAAAGCTGGGGGATTATGTTTTGAGTCGCCTTTACTGAGCCGAATTCAGTGATTTCTTAAGAGAAGCAGATCTGTAAGCTGAGGGTCTCTACAGTTCCAGCCTTTCGCATTGGAATCCTACCTGCGATCGCTACCTGACCAGAAACCAAAGCTTTGGGAGCCGTCCTTCATTCGATTTAAGAGCTGGTTTGCTAACAGCCTTCCAACTTTATCGGTTGGGAATCAAGATCTGTTAGGAATAAATCAGTAAAACTAATTCAAGATTCTCTAACTATAGTATTTTTTTATCTCATAAATAAGCCTGGGTGTTTGATTCATTACAGGGGGTCAGTCCCCTCCCTGAACATTGATATCAAACGAGGTTATTGCCTGAATCTCTTTAACCTTGAACGGGCAGTAGTTTCGTCAGGTATCTGTCTAAAGTGAATCTGATAACTTTGCCTGGACAGGAGACGATTATTGATACAACCTCTACATTTCTATAGTAAAAACTGTTCTCAGAATGAACTTTTGAGATTGCGAACTTATGCTAGAGTTCGATTTTAGTTGGTAGAAGTTTATTCAATAGAGGTTGTGTAGTTGTGCGATCGCACTTCTACATTTTTGGTGGTTGCTAGCAAGAAATCCTTTAACTCCTGTACTGGTCTTACAGGATTAGCAGATTTTTAAGTTTGCCATGTCCCACATACTATTAAGATTTGGGTTTTCTAGGAAACATACAGGAGAACCTTTTGAAGGTATAGATTCTAGAGAATACCTTCTAATTTTTCTACTAAATTTTTCTACTAAATTTGACTTCTTTCAGTTGAAGTTCTACCCTTAGGGGGATGGAGATTGAGACAAGTCACTTCGTCTTGATGATGGAGACTCAAAATCTATTTCTATTGAACGATATGTCTTGCACTCTATAACAATATCCTGAATAACAATATCCTGAGAATAAGTACAAACTTTTTTGAGTTTGTGTTCCCTGCTTGTTGGTGTTCGGTTTTTGTCAACTTTAGTACAAAGCTCACAAAGCCATGTTTTTCTCAAATAGAAAGCGTATCGCTCTGATTTCCGTTCATGGCGATCCAGCAGTTGAAATTGGAAAAGAGGAAGCTGGGGGACAAAATGTTTACGTGCGCCATGTTGGTGAGGCTCTGGCGCGCCAGGGATGGCAAGTGGATATGTTTACCCGTCGGGCTGGCCCGGAGCAACCTAAAGTCGTTGAACATAGCCCCTACTGTCGAACCATTCGCCTGAAGGCAGGCCCTCAAGAGTTTGTTCCACGGGATGAAATCTTCGAATTTCTACCAGAATTTGTTCAAGCCTTTCTGGACTTTCAACAAAAGCTAGAAGCTCCCTATCTGCTTGTTCACACCAATTACTGGTTATCCTCCTGGGTGGGGATGGAACTGAGAAAGAAACAGCCCTCGTTGAAACAGGTGCACACTTACCATTCGCTTGGAGCTGTGAAGTACAAGTCCATTCCCACGATTCCGCTGATTGCCAAGACTCGTCTTGCAGTTGAAAAGGCGGTTTTAGAAACGGCAGACCGGATCGTGGCAACCAGCCCACAGGAGAAGGAGCATATGCGATCGCTGGTTTCTCCCAATGGCAAGATTGACATTATCCCCTGTGGTACGGATGTCGATCACTTTGGGTCTGTGGAGCGACAGGATGCCAGGGCAGCGTTAGGCATCGCTCCCGATGAGAAACTGGTTCTTTATGTTGGGCGATTCGACCCTCGCAAGGGGATCGAAACCCTGGTGCGAGCTGTCCATCGTTCTTGCCTGCGAGATTCTGGCAAGCTCAAATTGTTCATTGGTGGAGGCAGCCGTCCAGGACATAGTGACGGTCAGGAGCGCGTTCGCATCGAAGGGATCGTGGCAGAACTGGGTTTAGGCGAAATCACCCATTTCCCCGGTCGGTTAAGTCGGGAGGAGCTTCCCACCTACTATGCGGCGGCTGATGTCTGCGTCGTTCCCAGTCACTACGAACCCTTTGGACTGGTGACAGTAGAAGCTATGGCTGCGGGAACTCCAGTAGTAGGCAGCGATGTAGGAGGTCTCCAATTCACTATCCTTCCAGAGGAGACGGGATTGCTCTGTCCGCCCAAGGATGAGGAAGCATTTGCGATCGCCATTGATCGCATCCTCAACCATCCCGAATGGCGCGATCAACTGGGGCAAGCCGCCAGGAAGCGGGTCAGAGCTAAGTTTAGCTGGGATGGTATTGCCTCCCAACTGAACCGTCTGTACACACAATTGCTGGAGCAACCCGCTAAAAAGCCAACTCAGGTGAGTGCCTGACACCCTTACAAACCTTACAAAAGAGTGGCATTGCAAGGGAAAGTAACGTCCACCTTTGTAATGCCGCTTTGTGATGCGTAGATTTTATAAGCTTAAACAGCACTCGCGACGGATGGAGGGGGTGTGGGGGCACGCCCCCTGCACCCCTATGTCTCACCTTTTCCATTGAAATTGGGATCACTATCTAGCAAAAGCAATTACTCCGCAACTAATGCGTCCACCTGGATTGCTGGTTGGTCCTGCAAAATCGTCTTTTTACGCGTGCAGAATAAGGGCAGAGTTGGCGATCGCCCCCTGCACTCCAATATAGAAAAATGCCAGCAGGCTCAAAAGAGCCACAACAAGCAGACCACGAACAATGCGGCAAATAGGGTTCATAACAAACCGCTCCAGACTGCATCCTAATTTTAGATGCTCATCTGTTTATTTGTGAACATAAGCCAGGTATGGTCTTATGCAAATGTGTTAGGACATTGAGCTTGAAGGGGTTGAGGGCACCGCCCCTGCACTTCCCCCTAACCACAACCCCGCTATAGCTGACAACGGGCGTCATTCTTTTCATTCTTTTCTGTCGCCTGTGTGCCTGTCGCCTCAGCCTCCCTGATGTTTGGCTTCTGGTTCCTATTGAATTCTTCAGAGCTTATTAAAAAGCAGCCCCTGAAGGACTGCTTTACATAGAAATTACAACCTTATCAATTGGTTACGCCAACAGGCTCTTTCCGTACACCGACATCATCGGCCTGCAAGGACTCGCCTTCCAGGAAGGAGCGCAGCATCCATGCCATTTCTTCATGCCCTTCCATCAATCCAGTCAGAAAGTCTGCTGTACCTTCATCATGGTATTGTTCAGAACATTGATCAATGTGCTCTCGCAGATTACGAATGATGAGTTCGTGGTCATATACCAATTTTTCCACCATTGCAGTTGCTGTTGGAATTTCCTGGTTTTCCTCTTTAATGGATGCCACTTTCAAAAAACCTTCTGCGCTACCAACCGGGTAAAAGCCCAGTTGCCGAACCCGTTCAGCCAGTGAATCAATCGTTTCAGTCAGGGTTTCGTACTGCTCTTCCCACAATTCATGGAGCGTGCGGAACTGAGGTCCAATGACATCCCAGTGGAACTTTTTAGTTTTAATCAACAGCAAATACGCATCTGCTGTTAATTCACTGTTGGCATCTATTTACCAGTAGATGGAAAGGCAAACTCATCTTCGTAGTCGGGGTCTTGAGTATTCAACAGGCGATCCCACAGTGTGAAATACAATCCGAAGTGCAACCTATACTTGCGGTGATGGATAAGGTGATGGGTTGGGCCGATGAACCATCTTCCAAACCATCGACATAGAGACGAAGACGTAAACGGCTCAAAGCCCAAATGAGTCAAAACTGACCATACGGTCATTGTTATCAGCACCGCAATGAAGGTGACAACATGGAGTGGAATCAGGAAAACAATGCCCACAAAGAAAAGCCCCTGTACGATCGCCTCTGGCAAATCGAAGGCAAAAGAAGTCCAGGGGGTGGGAACTCCTGATTGGTGATGCCCCCAATGGAGCCACTTAAACAACAAGGGGTGGTGAAACGCCCGGTGAACCCAGTAAAAGTAAAGATCCTGGAGGAACAGCACTCCAATAAAGCTGAATCCGGCATACCACAGCTCATGCTTGCAGGCGGTGGTATGTAGAAGCGTCAGACCTGCATCGTAGGCTGACATAATCAGCGTGGCACAGAGGGCAAAAAACATGGAGGACAGAATCGATAGTTCCACATCCCGCCGAATTGACGGCCACGATGCTGCTTGCATGGCCCTCTTCGCCTGAGCAGATGACTTCCCCACATGCAAGTAGAAAAACCAGTACGCTCCTCCAGCAACGAGGAAATATCGGACTAGAATAATTCCGAAGAATACGAACCAATAAAACCGAAGCTTCTCTAGGATCAAGAAAAAAAATACTGTAATGGATCACCACTACTTTACAACCTGAAGTGAAGTATCTCTCAGAATTCCTCGTTCTGGGACATGGAGGGGATGTCAGAATTTTTGTGGCCGTTCTGGAAAGGAGTCGAGGGGGGCAGGTTTCCAGGGAGTTGGACGGTAATTTCCCTGGCTGCGATCGTATAACTGGCCAGTTCGCCTGGCTTGCCGATGAAAGAGTAGCGCAAGCTACTCTTCCATCTCAAACAAAATCCCTGGAATATTGATTTTGTTTTGGTGATAAGCATCGCTTATTACCAAATTCTCAGGAGAGCCAACTGGTCTAAAGGCTGCTGGTCATTACCATTGGGCCTTTAGGGTTGACTGGGGTGGGCAACACTTCGATAGTGACTGCTAACCCGGTAATGCCAGAGCTAGAAGAAAGGGGAATTTTGACAAACACGTTGCCCTGGGAATTGGGTTCAAATTCGGCGATCGCCACCTTCTTTTTGCCATTTACAATTGCCCAGAGGCAGTAATAACGGTCTTCCGGCAGATTGGGCAGGTTTTGCAATACTAAAATGGCGGCTGGATGTCCCGGCGTAATCACCGCCCGACCAGAAGCGGACGACATCTGAGCTATGCCCTTGAGCGAAATGAGTTGGGTTTTGGGTTCTTGCAGCATCGTGATGAGGTCCCGCTGCTGGGCAACCTGAGCCTGGGTTTCACTCAGTTGCCCCCTCAGTCGGACGTTATCTAAACCGAGAGCCAGTAACAGGACCGCAGCAATGCTGCCCCAGGCTACCGCTAAACGTTGCCAGGGCTTTTGGAGGGAAGAACGCCACCCTTCCTCATTTGCAGTGGCGGAGAGAATTGCCCCTCGTAGCTGGTCTGGTGGAACGGCTTCCGGCAAGGCATAGGGCATGGTAGAGAGAACTTCCTGGAGTTGCTGCACGTCACCCATCAGCTCAGGATGAGTTGAGAGCAGTTGCCGTAGAGACTCAGCTTCTTCCGGGCTGAGGTTACCGAGGACATAGCCTGCCAGTAATTCCTGTAATTGTTCGGGAGGGAGGGGTTCAGCCATACCTGCCATTACTCGATCAACGACTTGAGGTGGTCTCTAAGACTTAAAAGTCCCTGGCGTGACCAGGTTTTCACCGTTCCCAGGGGAGTATTTAACCGGGCTGCGATTTCAGATTGACTAAGCCCATCGTAATAAGCCAGTTCCAGTACTTGCCGCTGCTTTTCCGGCAACTGAGCCAGTGCCCTGCGGACGTACTCTGATCGCTGGCTGAGAGAAGCCGATTCAAACGGAGTGAGGGGAGGGGGAGCGGTGATCATCGTCTGGCTCCAGCGCTGGAGGAATTTGAGGTTACTGCTGCGGGAACGGAGCCGATCAATTGCCCGCGATCGCGTCAGGGTGGTCAAAAAGCTGCTGAGGGAACCTCGGCCTGGTTCGTAAGTTTTTCCTCGCCACAGGTTGAGAAAAATCTCCTGGGTCAGATCTTCCGCTTCCTGGGGGTTGGTTAACACTCTCAGTGCCAACCGATAGACAAGGCTGGAATAGCGATCGTAGAGAGCACCCAGCGCCGACTGCTGCCCTGCTTTCATTGCCAAAAACAGTTCAGTATCGGTTGGTACGGGTTGATAGTCTACGCTGTTGTCAGCAGCGCCTACATCCATAGGAGTGTTGATTGAAGTTTGCGAGTGGGTTCAGGCTAAGCTCCATCGTATTGATATACGATGGAGCGAAGGCGATCGGATTTTGGCATTGTGGTAAAGCAGGATAAAGCGTTTCTGATAAGTAGCTGGGTGCAATTAAATTAAAGATGGTTTTGGGGGTGGAGGGGGTGAAACCCCCTGCA
>JAIMBL010000139.1 GCA_023511615.1 Leptolyngbyaceae cyanobacterium HOT.MB2.61 | reverse complement strand
ATAGTTGGCTATTCCTGAGTGCCTTAAACTGTGATGGTCATCACAGGGAATGATGATTAAGATCTCTAAATTATTAATAGGAATATTTGAAAATTAGATGAACTAAAGACGCCATCTCATCCATTTCAAAATGACAAAGCAGGCTCATCTACCCCGTCCGAATATTGAGGAAATAGTTAACAAAATTACGGCCTGTGGCAAGATCAGCCGTGCCGATCAGCAGCAATTTATGTCTGCTCTCTTGTCTCAAACAAGTATCAGTCAGACGGAACACGAACTGATTAACCGTGTGTTTGAGCTACTGAGAGCAGGACGGCTTAGAGTAGTGGATTAATCATCGATAACCCAAATCAACCGCAACTCGATGGGCACAGGCAAAACCAGAAAATGCAACGGCATTAAGCCCCTGCCCCGGAAATGTACTGTCCCCAACACAATACAGACCTGGAACTGCTGTCCGATTGAACGGCATCCCCAATAACCCCATGAGTTTGCGGGCCGGGATCGGTCCATAGGTGCCATCGTCTCGTCCCAGAAACCGGCGATGGGTACGGGGCGTGCCCACTTCTTGACAATCTAAACCGGCTGAGAGTCCCGGAAAGACTTGTTCCAGCCGGGTAATCAAACGGGTAGCAGCCTCTTCCTTCCGTTGCCGGTACTCCGTAGGGGACAGTCCCTGCCAATCTTCCATCCAGCTTGGGGTGAAGGTATGGATGATATGACGGCCTGGGGGAGCCAGATCCGGGTCCAGCAAGGTCGGAATTGAAACAAAGATAGTTCCTTCCGCTGCTTCCATCTGTTCCCAGTCCTCCAGCAGAATGTGATGGCATTCAGCACCCGCCGGAAGAACTTCTGCTTTGACTCCCAGATGCAGACTCAAGAAACTGGGAGATTTTTGATAGCGCTGCTGCCACCTGCGCTCGGCAAAAGGCATCTGGTCAGGGGGGATGAGTTTCTCAAACGTGTCCCAACGGGTAGCATTGGAGATGATTCGCCTGGCCCGGTAAACCTCACCCGACGCCAGTTGAACACCCACTGCCCGCCTATTTTCTTGTAAAATACGGGTCACTCTGGCTTTGTACTGAATGTGTCCGCCAAACTTTTCCAACCCTTCAACCAATTTTTGGGCAATGCGGCCAACTCCTCCTTTGGGATAGTTGATGCCTCCGTAGTGGCGATCGCTAAATACCATGCCTGCATTAATCATTGGCGTCAGATCAGCTGGAACTACTGACCAGCAGTAACACTCCATATCAATAAACTTCAGGAGAAGAGGATCGCTAATGTACCGACGGGCAATATCCCCTACATTCTGGGGTAAGTACTTCACCAGGCCTAAACAGGCAAACGGATGCTGAAAGAAAACCCGCATCAAATAGCGAGGTTCTTCCAGAGACAGCAATTCCATTGCATTGAGGCAATTAAATACCTTCCAGCACTCGTCATAGAAACATCGAATCCCCCCTTTCTCGTGGGGGAAATGGCGAGTCAGTTCTTGCAAAAACTTCTCATAATCTCGGTGCACTTTTAAGTCCAATCCATTGGGTAGGTGATAGTGAATCTGCACCGGATCGGGAATGGTTTCTAAACTGACACCGACAGCTTGCAGAGCACGGGTCAGCAGATTGGTGGTCCCCTCCTGGCCAAAACCAAAGATCATGGAGGCCCCAACATCAAATCGATAGCCCTGTCGCTCGAAGTATCCTGCACTACCCCCTGGAATCAGGTAGCGTTCTAAAACAAGAACGCGAGCTCCCTTTGCAGCCAACTGAGTTGCGGTAACAAGCCCCCCAATTCCAGAGCCAATAATAATCGCATCCCATTCCTGATCAGGGGGAAATGGAGCAGAGCTCTTCCCAAATGAATGATAGCTCGACAACCCCTGAGAAGTATCAGACGTAACAGACATGAACTCAAGACAGCATCAGGTACTTTCTCAGTGTATCGGAGCTGGGTAGCGAAAAAAAAGAGGGATTGATCGATCGCCGACCAACCCCATCTGCCGATCCTTCAGAGAGGAGAACACTCCTTTCAATCTAACCTTATTGAGATTAATTGTCAATAATTGGCAAAAATAATTTTAGCTCTGGCTGAACTCTGGAGTGGATGGGTAGGTGGGTGGATGGGCAGGAGGGTTTTGAGGTCTCAACAAAGGCAACAGGCGACGGGCGACAGGCAATAGGGTGAGGGGAAGAGGTGATGATCGGGTAAGGGGTGAGGGGGTGATGTGCCTTTCCTCTATCATTCTTTCAATCCATCACTCTTTCAATCCATCCTTACCAGACAAGCAATGAACATCCTGAATTACAGGAAGGGGGTATGATAAGGCAAATTTCTGACTGGAGTTCTTTCTTTTAAGCTATGACTCTTCAAATGCGTGTCTACGTTCCGCCCCATCCGCTTATTAAGCACTGGTTGGGTGTGGCTCGCGATGCGTCTACTCCCTCGGCGCTGTTTCGTAGTGCCATGACGGAACTTGGACGGTGGCTAACCTACGAGGCCATTCGAGACTGGCTGCCCACGAGGGATGTGATGATAGACACTCCCCTCGCTCCCTGTCCAGCTACATTCGTTGATCCAGAGGTTCCCATTGTTGTGATGCCAATTTTGCGGGCAGGACTGGCGCTTCTGGAAGGTGCCCACGCAGCTCTGCCACTGGCTTCGATCTATCACATTGGTTTTGTCAGAAATGAGGAGACGCTGGAACCCAATTGTTACCTGAATAAGCTGCCGGAGAATTTTGCACCTCAAACGCGGGTACTGATTACGGAGCCTATGCTGGCAACAGGAGGCACCAGTATGGCTGCAATGGCCGAGCTTACCCAACGTGGAATTGATCCATCTCTGGTTCGAATCATTTCCGTCGTG
Source organism: Leptolyngbyaceae cyanobacterium HOT.MB2.61 (assembly GCA_023511615.1). Classification (GTDB taxonomy): domain Bacteria; phylum Cyanobacteriota; class Cyanobacteriia; order Leptolyngbyales; family Leptolyngbyaceae; genus Leptothermofonsia. The sequence goes on along the minus strand of JAIMBL010000139.1, from coordinate 11,042 downwards.
ACGGCTCCACCTGCCCTACAAAAGTTGAGCGTGGCTTACCCAAGTCTCACGGTTTATGCTGCTGCGATTGATGAAGGGCTGAACAACCGAGGATTTATTGTGCCAGGCTTGGGAGATGCGGGAGATCGCACTTTTGGTACATGAGATGCTAATCTGTAGCCTTAATAACTGTGTGGGCAGTCTGAGCCACAATCGTTAAGCTTGGGATAGGAACTGTACCATCAGTTTTTTTGCTGTACAGCTGAGATGGTAGTTGAGCAATGAGTCAGCAAGATGAATTTGCCAGTGGTTTTTTGTTAGGCACTATTGTGGGCAGTGTCGTGGGCGGAGTGCTGGGCGCATTAGTGGCGTCCGGCAAACTGAAAGAAGTGGTCTCATCTGAAGAAGCACTGCTTCTCAATGCAGACCAGACAGATGATAAGGGAGGCAAAATAAAGAAGCGTTCTTTGAAGCCTCAAAATGGTCAGCAGGTTGATATTGAGGCCGCTCGTCGCAGCCTGGAAGATAAGATTGCCCAACTGAATGATGCGATTGACGATGTGCGTCAAAAGTTGGGTGGCGTCAATGGAACCCCCAGTAAAACCAGCAAAAGTAGTGAGTCATCTGCCTCTAACGAGCCGTGACTTGACGGCAAGGAGGAGGGAGTGGTGGGGCGATGAAATGAAAAGAAGAAAGGGAGGGGAGGGACCGGGAAGCAGGGGGAGATTTTAATACCTGGGAATGAGCGCTGGGCATGGGAGGGAGGTTGAGATTTGTATCGCCTCTGATGGAAGGTGGTAAACTCTAATTGATCTGGCTGAAGACTCGTTGAGATTTCGTTAGACTAAGTTTAAGTAGAAAAAACCTTCGACCTGAGAGGATGTAACCACACATGATTTCTTCTCCAGTCTATTTAATCGTTCAAACCCTCGTAACGTTCATTAGCATTTACACTGTCCTTCTGGTAATTCGGATTCTGCTGAGCTGGTTCCCCAACATCAACTGGTTCGACCCTCCCTTCTCTTTCCTGAGCCAACTGACCGATCCCTACCTCAACATCTTCCGATCCTTCATTCCTCCTCTCGGTGGCCTGGACTTTTCTCCAATTCTGGCTTTGATGTTGCTGCAAGTTTTGGGACAAATGATCACTCGCCTGGCCTACGCCGTTGCTTAGTGATTTTTACAGGAATCTTTAGCGAGTTTCTGTTCCCCTTTTGATTGACTATAGACACAATTGCCTCGTTGCTCTCAGGTCAGCAGCGAGGTTTGCTTTATGAGTGAATCAGGTTGACTATCGACGAACGATACCCGCGAATCCAGCGGCTTTGAACTGCTCTAGCTTTAAAGGAGTGGGCTGATTTGCTGGAACTGAAATTCTCAATTCAAAATCGCTGATTCCTGGTGGAACTTCCTCGATCGCGCCTAACCGGGTCCGATTTTGCATAACCAAGTCGTTGTTGGCATCATAAATCCGCCCAAAAATATCGGCATTGGTAACAGGCTTGCCTGATTTGTTTTCTGCCTTACCCGTAACGATGAAGCAATTTGCCGCCATCGGCGTTCCACTGTCAACTGCACCTTCCGCCAGTTCTGGTGGACACTCGTGGTAGGACAGCTCAAATAACCTGACCTGAGTAAGGGCAAAAGCAGGGGGAGACACCCAGGCGGTCAGAAACCACAGAATACTTGCAGCAACGGCAATCGCAAATGCTCGAAACTTCATAGCTTGTGAGGTGAGAGGACAGCTTTCTGATTACTCAGAATACTGCATTGAGGGGACAGGGGGAGGCCCCGCTCCTTCGCTCTCAATTAAAATAGCGCTCTCAATTAAAATAGGCATAGGTCGAGTTGGAGTACTTTCGCTTATCGAGACTGTTTACGGAAACCTGCAAGGGTTAAAAACCAGCCAAATCAAGCAATTGCAGCGGCTTTACCATCAGCGGTTACCAGGCGATCGCCTCACTACACCAGAGTTTGCCCAGCGGCTTGCTGCCATCAGTACTGAGTTGAGCCAACCTGTTTGTGCCTACATCAACCGGCGAGGGCAGGTCATTCGGGTAGGGGTTGGGACACCCCGCCAGACTCAAATCTCCCCTCTAGAGCTGCCTCGCTACGGTGCAGAGCGGCTCTGTGGCATTCGGTGTATTTCTACCCAGTTGAAACATGAACCCCCCAGCGAAGCAATCCTGACAGCGATGGCAATTCAGCGTTTGGATGCGCTGGTATTACTTACGCTTACCGGCAGTGGCTTTGAGCGGCGAGGCGGCGGGGCGACTGGCTATGTCAAAGAAACCTACCTGGCGCATTTGTTGCCCCATCCAGAAACCGCATGGACCGTTTCACCGCCCTTGAGTCTAGATATCCTGACAAACCATGATTTCCTCCGCTTGGTGGAAGGATTAGAAGAGGAATTTCGGCGGGAGTACGTTGCCCGTCAGGTTGATCGAGATCACGATCAGGTACTGATTGTAGGGTTAATGACGGATCAGGACACCCCCCAACAATTCCAGGATGGACTGGCAGAACTGGCACGGCTGGTTGAAACAGCAGGCGGCGAAGTATTACAAACCCTGAAACAACGGCGTCCCCGTCCCCATCCTCAAACGGTGGTGGGAGAAGGAAAGGTGCAGGAAATTGCCCTCACTGCCCAGACCATTGGGGCCAATCTGGTCGTGTTTGACCGAGATCTTTCTCCCGCTCAAGTTCGGAACCTGGAGACCCAGATTGGCGTGCGGGTGGTGGACCGAACGGAGGTGATTCTGGATATTTTTGCCCAGCGGGCCCAATCCGGAGCCGGAAAGTTACAGGTAGAACTGGCTCAACTGGAGTACATGCTGCCCCGCTTGGCAGGAAGAGGGCAGGCTATGTCCCGCTTGGGGGGGGGTATTGGAACCAGAGGTCCTGGCGAAACCAAACTAGAAACCGAGCGTCGGGCGATTCAGCGTCGCATCTCTCGCTTGCAGCAGGAAGTGAACCAGTTGCAGGCGCACCGCAATCGCCTGCGCCAACGACGGCAGCATCAAGAAGTGCCTTCGGTAGCGGTGGTGGGATATACCAATGCGGGCAAATCTACACTACTCAATGTACTGACCAATGCGGAGGTCTATACCGCAGACCAGCTATTTGCCACTCTGGATCCAACAACCCGTCGTCTGGTTGTTCCAGATGCCGTAACCCAGGCACCCAAGCCTATTTTGTTGACAGATACCGTTGGGTTTATTCATGAACTGCCGCCATCCCTGGTGAATGCGTTTCGGGCGACGTTGGAGGAGGTGACCGAGGCGGATGCGCTGCTACATGTGGTGGATCTGTCCCATCCCGCCTGGCAGACTCAGATTCAATCGGTGATGACAATTCTGTCACAGATGCCGATCGCCCCTGGCCCAATCTTGCTCGCCTTTAACAAAATCGATCAGGTGAATAGCGATCGCCTGACCCATGCCCAGGAAGAGTATCCCCAGGCTGTGTTTATTTCAGCCAGCGATCGGCTTGGACTGGAAACCCTCCGGCTTCGGCTGGGGCATCTTGTCCATTACGCAATGTCTTCCTGAATCCATTGCGTAGAACTACAGTTGCAATCGCTGGTTTGGTCAATCGCTCTGCCAAATTCTCAATAATGATGGCAGCTAGCACCGCTCATCATTACCTCCTGAAATTTACCCCTCACCGCTGACCGGTGACAATATAGGCAACCCGCTTGCCTATGTTAGTCGCGTGGTCTGCCATCCGCTCCAGGTGGCGGATAATGAGAACCATCAACACAATGGGTTCTATCACACCTGGAACATCCCGCTGTTGCGCCAGTTCGTTGTACAGGGTTTCGTAATCCAAATCAACAGCATCATCTCGAATCTTGACTGCCAGTCCCGATTCCGCGTCCATGTCTGACAGAGCCGCCAGACTCATAGCCAGCATCGCCCGGCAGCGATCGCACATCATCTGCATATGCTTCATATAGGGCGGCACCGGGTAGGGAAACAGCCGCACAGCAATTTCTCCCAGATCTTCGGCATAATCGCCAATCCGTTCCAGGTCACGCACCAGTTGCATGATGGCACTCAGCAAGCGCAGATCTTGCGCAACCGGGGCTTGCAGGGCAATCAAGCTCACACAATCTTGTTCAATCTGGCGATAAAAGTGGTCAATCTGCTTATCCTGGATCGCAATCTGACCAGGTGCTGCTAAATCCCGCTCAAATAGGGCTCGCCGTGCTAAAAAGAACGAATTCTCTACCAGAGCGCCCATGCGTAAAACATCTTGCTGGATGCGCTTAAGTTGACGCTCAAAATGAGTTCGTGTGGTAGAGCTTGGACTGTTCAATGAGGTGCTTACCAAAGCTAGATGTTAAAGTCTTCTATCGCTTGAATGAGAATAGCTTAGCGTTCAAATTGTCCCAAGTATAGCCATCAACTCTTAGACGATAGGAACATTTTAGAAACAATTGATTAAGCCCAATTTATGGGCGGTCAAAGGTTAGAGTGAAGAACCCTATCTAGAATTTGGACTGTAACTTTAGAGACAAAATTTAGCTTTATATTAGAGTGATACAACTGCTCCAGTTTACTTTATTTTTCTTGCTTTGAGTACACTCACATCAGTTCGGCCTGTTCTTTCAATAAGGTCTTGTCGCTGTTACAAAAGAAACTTCCTTCAACTATATTTGCATCCATCCACCATTCGATCCCCAGTGTTTCCATATTTATGCTTGAGCCGGTTAATTTTCACCCGCTTTTTACTCAACTACAAACCCGCTACCCAACCAGCAGCCTGGTTTCTGAGCTAGTGCAAGTTCATGGTGATCGCTTTGTGGTACGCGCAATCGTTCAGCTTGGTGGAATGGCTTTAGTTACAAGCATGGCTGCCGCTGCAACCATTGAACAGGCTGAAGATCAGGCGAAGTTACGGGTGCTCGCCATGTTAGGCATTGGTGTGGGCGATCGCCCTCCCCTCCTCCCCTTTCCGTCTCCCAGTCCAACCCCTGAAACCGATTTCTCCTTAAACCTGCCCAAGCACCAGGAACTTCCGCCTACTACTTCCGTACCCACTTCCTTTGAGGAGTCCCTTTCCGGGACGACATTTCCCTCTGATCTAATTCCGCCTTTACCGCCAGAATCCCCACCTGCTTCTGACCCCGTCATTCAACCCACACCCAATTCATCCCATCGTAGTTGGGCAGAGCCTCCCCCTGGTCTTGAAGAATTGCCCCAACAGAATGGAGCAACTCCATCAAAGCCAATCAATGAGCAACGTTTAGAGTCCTTAGAACCATTTGCAGATCAAAATCTCAAGGACGCAAGCACCGATTTCACCCCAAACACTGCCAAGGAGACCCCTGCTGAACCAGTTGATTTGTCAGAACTGATCGCCCTTACCGATGTTGAAATGGAGCGGATTGGCTGGAGTAAAAAGCGGGGTCAAAGCCACCTGAAACGGATCTATGGTAAACAAACGCGGGCCGAACTAAATGAAGACCAACTGCTGGAGTTTCTTCACTATCTACGGGCACTCCCCTCTGGAGATGGAGCCTGAGGAATCGGAACATCTAATCCCTCAACACGTATCCCACACCCCGAATCGTTTGAATTAATCGCTTCTCACCTTTCTCTTCCAGCTTCAGACGCAAGTAGCGGACATAGACTTCGATGATGTTAGAATCGCCGATAAAGTCATATCCCCAAACGTTTTCTAAAATCTGGTCGCGGGTATAAACCTGCCGGGGATGGCTGAGCAGGTACTCCAGCAAATCAAATTCCTTCGCCGTTAAATCGATCGCCCGCTGCCCCCGAAAAACTTCACGGGTAAGACGATTCAGGCTCAAGTCATCAAACTGTAACACATCCTGATCAACTTCTTGAGTGCGGCGCAGGTGGGCCCGCACCCGGGCTAACAGTTCTTCAATGCTGAAAGGTTTGACGACATAATCATCTGCGCCAGCATCCAAACCTGCCACGCGATCGCCCACCTCATCTTTTGCCGTCAGCAAAATCACCGGAACTTTAATACCCGTCGCTCGCAATCGGCGACAAATTTCAACCCCCGTCATCCCCGGTAACATCCAATCTAAGATGACCAATTCCGGTGCCGATTCCCGTGCCAGGGTTAAGCCCGTCATACCGTCATGAGCAATACTGATGCGGTACCCTTCACTGGTCAGTTCCAGTTCAATGAACCGAGCGAGTTTAACTTCGTCTTCAACTAGAAGGATATGGGCTGACATAAACACCTCGCTTTTTAGGGGTGGGGTTGCACCGACCAGTAGAGGAAAACTGGGGTGAGGATGAGAACTCACTGAGCAGGGCTTCCCATAATTTATTCTTCTACCGCTCCAATGAGTTTTTCCTGAGACCGCGATTAAGTGTTACCTCACAAGGCTTCCTGAATAAATCGGCCCAAAACTCTTAGGGCTTTTTAATCTTTCAGTTAGAAGAATTTCAGCCTGGTTCAGCAATCTGGTAGTCAAAGGCAATTGATTCAAGTATCTGACCAATTGCTCCCCTTTATTACCTCCGAGGATTGAGACATGAAAGGTTTAATGTTTGGTGGTCTTTCTGCAATGATGGTGGCGATCGCCACATCCAGTATCATCGCTCCTGCATCTGCTCGCCCAGGGATTACCAGTGGCAATCCCAACGCCTCAGCACCATTGGTAATGGCAGGCGATACGTCTATGGTGTTTAACTTTACGGCTCCCTTTATCACCAGTTCAGGGGTTCGGGGCACCACCCATTTCATCCGACTCGCAGTAGTTGGCATGTCGCTCAACGACCTGATGATTTCGATTCCCAGCCAGATGGAAAACTACGACAATATCCGCGTCATAGACCAGACTGGCCAGAATATTCCTGCTAAAATTACGTCTGCCAAAAATCAAGTAGCCATCGTCTTTAATCAACCCGTTGCTCAGGGTACTTACCTGGAAGTGCAATTTACTGGAGTGCAAATGCGTGGTGCTGGTGAAGATATCCTTTTCTATGGCATCACGGCTGAACGAACAGGCATCAAGGGAGAAATCCCCGTCGGCACTGCCAGAGTGCAGCTTCCCAGTCGCGGCTAAAGGTGACAGTAATGGAGTGATAGAGCGATAAATCCCATCTACTCTATTACTCCATCACCGACGAGCAGCACCGCCTTTTCCATTTCTTAAAGTCTAAACAAAATCCTGAAAAATTTCAGCTAAGCTTAAACTACAATAAATCTTTTACGCTGTAGGTTTGTCCACTTCTCTGACTAATCATGTCGTTAAGTATTCAGCGCTCTATATCATGTTGCTATGATACTTATTTTAAGTTCTTGTATTGCCAGTCCTTTATCAGCGAGGATTTTCGAGCTGAATCTGTGTTGTCAGGTATCCAATTAATCAGCGCAATGGGGATTAATGACGGCGCATTAATGGACCAAAAATTATAAAATTCGATTCCTGATTGCTCAATACAAGCGTATTTAGTTATAAATCAGACAACCTTGCTATGGCTTTAACAACGGAAAAAAAAGTTAACCAAACATCGACATCCCAAAATTATCAGTCAACAACTCTGGGCGACTTTGCCTATGAAGTCATCAGTGCCCAATATCAACCAATAACTAAATTAGAGAAAAAAGTTTTGGCTGATAAAGACCCTGAACATTTGCACGACATGCGCGTTGCCACTCGCAGACTACGTACAGCTTTGCAAGTGTTTGGTATTGCTGTTGAACTCCCTAAAGCCGCTCAGGAGAAACGAATTGGGGCGCTGGCAAAAATTCTGGGAAACCTGCGTGACCTGGATGTTCAAATTGCCGATTTGAAAGAGGTTTATCGTCCGCGTGCAGGCAAAGCAGAGCAGGCGCTACTGGATGAAGCGATCGCCGCCCTTCAGCGGGAACGGAGGAAAGCATTTGCAGTCGTGGAAGCAACCCTGACGCGATCGCCCTATCAGGAGCTAAAAGCCGCTTATGAAACCTGGCTCAGCGAACCTCGTTATACAATCCTGGCCCAACTTCCCCTATTGTCACTTCTGCCCGATTTGCTTAGCCCTCTCCTGTCCTCCCTATTGCTGCATCCCGGCTGGCTGATTCAGCCCAACGATTTGTCTGAAAAAGCAAACGAAATCCTGCACGATCTGCGAAAAGCTTGCAAACATGTCCGCTACCAGACTGAATTCTTCGTCCCCCTGTATGGCAAATCTTTTAAGGAATGGATTGGAGAACTGAAAGGTATCCAGGATCGTCTGGGCAAAGTGCAAGACGGTCAGGTGCTGGTTGATCTATTGGCAAAGCATCTACCCAACCGGGCAAAATTGCCCAAACTGCAAGCCTCTGTCCGTCAATGTCAGACTGAAATGATGGCAAATTGGGAACCGATACAGCAAAAGTACCTTGATCCAGCCTTCCGCAAGTACCTCCACGAGATGTTGCTGGAACCTGAATTTGCTCCTGTCCCTGTTTAGTCACTACCCAGCCCAGAAACCCTAAATTTACCGAAGCTTTAAGGAAACTTAACCCCAACTCTATTAGTACTCTGTCAAATTGAATTTGGCAGGTAGCGAATATCCAGGAAGTTGATGAGGGTTAAATTTTGAGGGTCTGCGACCTGTGAAAATTTTCCCAACAGAACATTAGCGACTGATTAATGTCGCAGGTGGGAGTCGAGATTCCTGGATCGCATCGGGGGTGGGTACATCGCTTGCATTCAAGTAGATTGGTTTCTATAGCGGTAGTCATTGTGGTTAGGACGCGGGGTGCAGGGGTTCCACCCCTGGCTAGGGGCGAAGCCTCCACTCCCTCTTTAATTCCGATGTCCTAACGCACCCGCGTAGAGCTATACCTCAAGGTATAGGCACCAGACACATAAATGTTTCGAAGTATTCTCTTGTGGAGATTCGAGATTTGTCATGAAAACCAAAGCAGGAAAGGATCAGAATGCTTCCGACCAGTCTACTGATAGTAGTGGACAGGAATTTAATTTTGAACTGTGGGCAAAGCAGGTTAGACCGCTGCTGCTTGCTTCCTTAAACAAGCGAGGCAACCGGTACTGAACCAGATAGGCGCCACTAGGGCGATGACTATACTAGTTGACCCGCACCAGACGGATCTCAGTTCTTTGGTTTTTAGAACTACCAGGTGAAATACCTGGAAGTGGTTGAGTGAACCCTTTCCCTTCCGCCAGGATATTGTGCTGGACCCCCTTCGCACGGAGGTAGTTCACTACAACCTGAGCCCGCTCTTGACTCAAAACCTGGTTTACACTGGCGGAACCTGTACGCGAGGTGTGTCCAATTACACGGACTGCGACAGTCTGAATGTTGAATTCTTTAATTTCCTGTACCAGCCGCTCCAAAGTTTGCTCTCCGGTAGGCGTTAGACTGGCTGAACCTACGCTAAAACTAACTTCACCCCGCACCTGTAAATTACCAATATCAGGAGCGTTTTTGACCTGAGTGGCGGTCAGTTTTTGCCTGGGTCTGATGGCTTTGCCTCTGCCAGTCAGTCGATCAGCCAGTTCTGGGTTATCCGCCCGCACCAGATCAATTAAGGTTTTGGTGTTGTTTGCCGCTTTGGTAATAAACTGGCTGGTAAATAAGCTGCCTGGTTGTTCAGGTATCTGGTTCAGGCGTCCAGTCAGGACCAGAACTGCGGCGGTTGAATTAATCCGTCGAGTTAGAATTCCCTTCGTCATCCACTCTTTCGCTTCGATCGCTGTAAAAAACTGAATTCCTTGCAAAACAGTGGCTGCTTCGCTGAAAGACAGTTTGCCATCTTCTGCAATTTGTGTTTGCAGTTGAGAAGCATCCCGGATGTTCATGTCAATTCTACGGTAGTAGGCTTCTAGCAGTTCGGAGATGACCTGGGGTTGGGATTGGAGCCGGCGATCGGAGGCAACCAGGACATCGACGATCGCTTCCGGTGCATCCTGGCTTGACAATACAACGGTGTAGCCATTTTGTCGGGCCTGGGTAACGTAGGGTTCCCAGATAATGGCGATCGCCACATTCTGGTTGGGATCTTGCAATCGTTTCCAGGCTTCTGAAGCATCACCGACTTTATTAATTTGAAAGTCTTGCAGGTTAAAGGCTTCAAACTTTGTCTCCAGCACCAAGGCCAGGTATTCACTGGGAGTGTCTCCAGCAAACGTCATGCTCAGGGACTGTCCCTTTGTGCGCGCCTGGTTCACTAACTGGTTGAGGTCCAGCAATGACTTGAGCGTTGGATATTTTTTCGTATTCAAAACCACCGCATCGGCACCCACTGTGCGATCGATCAAGCCTACAATTTTTCCCTGGGGCTTTTGCTTCAAAAATTGGTCGAGGGTCGTAACCAGCAGGTCCGCCTGACCCTGGTTTAGCCGCTCAGCTCGCCTTGCCTGGTCAAACTCATCCTCATAGCGGAGTGTAATGCCAGTTTCCTTTAACCTATCCTGAAAGGCACGATTGCGGAAGGTGCTGTAACCACTGAAGGTGTCTCCCAGAATCGTGAGCTGGACTTTTTGCTGAGGATTGGTGGGCCGCCCCCCAGACTGGGAACTGGTCTGCCCCAGCAAACTGGGAATCAAACCCGGCGAAATCTTGCTGAGCAGCCAGAGCCCACCAATGGTCAGGCTTGCTGTGATAATAAATGCCAGAATTAGCGCTGGTTCAGTACGCTTGCTCATTAATTTTTAGACGCTATAGACAAAGGCCTCTTTTATTCAGGGTTTAGGACTGGAGTCAGATCACTTTTCAGTAGACCAGAGATATAGCTTTACGCAGATGCGTTAGGACATTGGAATTAGAGAGGGAGTGGGGGCGAAGCCCCCAGCCAGGGGTTCCACCCCTGCACCCCATCCTAACCACAATCACTACCACTATAAAAGCATTACCTGACGTCTCTTAATTTCTTTTCAAAAGTGACTACAATTCTGGCTCAAAAAATTCCAAGTGTGGTCAGCAGAATTGCGCAGGAGTTGCCTCTGATATACCCCTCAAACGATGTAACGGCGGGTATACAACCGCTTCTGAACAGGATGATGGAGAGCTATGTTTATTTGTGGTGTATGAGAAAAGGAGAAGAAACGGCGTATCCTGCTGGAAAAGGAAAAAGACCAGACG
>JAIMBL010000138.1 GCA_023511615.1 Leptolyngbyaceae cyanobacterium HOT.MB2.61 | reverse complement strand
GACGAAGGCCCCGCAAGGACACCAGCCTGGAAGCCCTTGCCAAACTTCCCCCCGTCTTTCGTGTCGGCGGCACAGTGACAGCCGGTAACTCCTCCCAAATGTCCGATGGAGCCGCAGCCTCGATTGTTATGAGCAAGCGCATGGTCGATGAACTGGGCATCGAACCCATGGGGCGCTTAATCGGATTTGCCGTTGCCGGGGTGCCTCCCGAAATTATGGGAATGGGCCCCGTGGAAGCCGTCCCCAAAGTCCTGAAGCAGGTTGGCCTGAGTTTGGATGATATAGGCTTGATTGAACTCAACGAAGCCTTTGCCGCCCAATCCCTTGCCGTCATCCGCAAATTAGGATTAAACGAAGAGATCCTGAACGTTAACGGAGGTGCGATCGCCTTGGGACACCCCCTAGGAATGACCGGTGCAAAACTTACCGCTACCATTCTGCACGAAATGAAGCGCCGCGGTATTCGCTATGGGTTAATAACAATGTGCGTTGGGGGTGGCATGGGTGCAGCGGGAGTGATTGAAAATTTGATGATTTAGCTAGTAACTCCTTCATCTCCTCAATTTCCCACTATCTGGAGTTATCATCATGTTTTTCCCGGCATCCATCACGATTCCCATTCTGGTTCTACTTCTATTGGTACTTGGTTACATTGGCGTTCCCTTGTGGGCATGGTCACTGTATTTTGCATTGATTCTGGGCGTGCCCCAGGCACCCTTCTGGAGCTGGATTCTGTTTGGAGCCATTGCAGTTGTACTCAACCTGCCCATTCTGCGTCGCGCCACTGTAACAGTGCCTGTGATGAAAGGCATCAAAACCTTGAATCTGCTGCCAACCATCTCTGACACAGAAAAAGCAGCGATCGAAGCTGGAACTGTCTGGGTTGATGGAGAATTCTTCTCTGGCGCACCCAACTTTCAGCGGATGAACAGCGAACCCTACGCTGCAATAACACCAGACATTCAAGCTTTTTTAGAGGGTCCCGTAGAGCAGGTATGTCGCATGGCAACCGACTGGGAAATTCACTGCCGCAAAGACCTGCCACCCGACGTGTGGGACTACCTCAAACAGGAGCGCTTCTTTGGCATGATGATTCCCAAAGAATATGGTGGGTTGGGATTCTCTAACCTGGCCTATAGTTCCGTCATGGTGAAACTGGCATCCCGCTCCTTCATTCATACCGCCACCGTTGGCGTCACCAATTCCCTCGGCCCCGCCAAACTGTTGCTCAACTACGGTACCCAGGCCCAAAAAGATTACTACCTGCCACGATTGGCAAAAGGTGAAGAAATTCCCTGCTTTGCACTCACCGAACCCAACGCCGGGTCGGATGCCGCCAGCATCACCTCCGAAGGCGTGGTGTTCCAGGGAGACGACGGGAAGCTTCACATCCGCTTGAACTTCCGCAAGCGGTACATCACATTGGGGGCGATCGCCACCCTGATTGGGCTCGCCTTCAAACTACGCGACCCCGAAAATCTGCTGGGCAAAGGCGAAAACGTCGGCATTACCTGTGCCCTGATTCCGGCCAATACGCCCGGTGTAATTCAGGCCAAACGCCACGATCCCATGGGAGTCCCCTTCTATAACTCACCCCTGGAAGGACGGGATGTGGTCGTTTCCATCGATCAAATTATCGGTGGAGTTGAGCAAGCCGGGCAGGGCTGGAAGATGCTGATGCAAACCCTTGCCGCCGGACGGGGCATCAGTTTCCCAGCCAGTTGTACCGGAGTAGCCAAACTGGTAGCTCGCGTCACGGGTGCCCATGCCCTTGTGCGAAGGCAGTTTGGTCTTTCCATTGGGCGATTTGAAGGAATTGAAGAACCCCTCGCCCGTATTGGCGCACTGACCTATTTACTCGATGCCGCCCGCATCTATACCTGTAGCGCCGTCGACCGGGGTGAAAAACCCTCCGTTGTTTCAGCGATCGCCAAATACGAATTCACCGAACTGACCCGCAAGCTGGTCAACGACGGCATGGATATCCTGGGCGGATCAGGCATTTGCAAAGGCCCGCGCAACCTGCTGGCCAACATCTATACCGCCATTCCCATCCCCATAACCGTCGAAGGAGCCAACATTCTCACCCGTACTATGATGATCTTCGGGCAGGGGGCCATCCGCTGTCACCCCTACATCTATCAAGAAGTGGAAGCCCTCAATCAGGGAGATGTTTCTACCTTTGATCGCGCCCTCTGGAACCACATCGGTTTAGTCGTGCGCAACAGCTTCCGCTCCGTCCTGCTCAGCCTCTCCCGTGGTCTTCTGGCCCGTTCCCCCGTTTCCGGCCCCACCGCCCGCTACTACCGCAAACTGGCCTGGGCATCCGCCACCTTTGCCCTGCTAACCGACCTCGCCATAATTGCCCTGGGCGGTTCCCTCAAGCGCCGCGAAAAACTCACCGGACGTTTCGCCGATGCCCTTTCCTGGATGTATCTGGGCATAGCCACCCTGCGCCGCTACGAAGCCGAAGGACGCAGACCCGAAGACATTCCTCTGGTTCACTGGTCGATGCAATATGCCTTCACCCAGATTCAGCAAGCCTTTGAAGGCATTTTCAGCAACCTGCCAGTGCCCGGTCTGGCCCCTCTCCTGCGGGGGCCGATTCTGGCCTGGTGGCGGCTCAACCCAATCGGGACTCTGCCCTCTGATGAGTTGGGTAGCCTGGTTGCCCAGCGATTACAAACACCAGGAGAGGGGCGCGATCGCCTGACCGCCGATATTTACATCCCCTCCCATCCCGATGAAGCCCTCGGTCGTCTGGAGCAGGCATTCCGCCTATCCGCCCAGGCAGAAGCCGTCTTCAAAGCCATCAAAACCGCCAGCCGCACCGGACAACTACCCCCAGCAAAACCAGAACGATTGGTGGATGCTGCTCTTGCCGCCGGAATCATCACTGAAGAAGCCGCCCATCTGATCCGGGAAGCCGAAGTTGCCCGTAACGACGCCATTCAGGTAGATGCCTTTACGCCGGAAGAATATCATCAGGGCAGCCAAGTGACTCCTTCCCCCAACAGTGCTTTGTCAGCTTTGATTTTGTGAGTTTTGGGGTAAGCAAGGAGTTATAGAGCCATCCCTTCTTGAGTCTGAACGGGGTGCAGGGATGGAACCCCTGCGGGGAATGTCTAACCCGGTAGACCTGATTGCAAATACAACAAACGGTCACATCTATGTGGCTGAATTGTTTCCCCAGGGGTTTGGTTCTGGCGCTACACCCGGACGCATTCGGTTGCTCCGTCCTGCATAGCCTTCATATGTCACTCTAGGCCAAGTAGAAATGTCTTAATCTACCCCCCCTCAAATCTCAGTGTCTTAAACAAGCTGGCGACAGCTATAAATCGATCAATTGCTGGGAGGAGTCGCAGGGGTTGGAGTAGTCGGCGGGGTTGGAGTCTGGTTCCCTAACCGTTGCTGCCGTAGTTTCAAAAATTCTTCAGCGGCAGAATCCAGATTTTCTCGCTGTTCCTCAGTGTATTCTTCAAGGCTGCGCCCCTGCCCCTGAATTGCCCGGTGAATAATATCCAGCATACTGCCAGTTTGATTTCCCCCCCGATTGGAGAAGATATCTCCCCGGTTCGGATTCTGTAAATCTTCTAACGGTTGAGGAGTGGATGACCCAAATTGAGCAAACACGGGTTGAACGGACCCAACTGCAAAACCCACAGATGCCAGCAGACTTAGATACATCCAACGTTGCTTCTTGATTGGCGATAGAAAAGATTTAATCATCTGCTTCAACTCCTCTAGCCCAAGGAACTATCAGAAAGAACTGAGCCGGACTTACTTCAATCAGGACGCTATTAAATCAGGACGCTATTAATTGTATAGGTATAGTCACGAGACTTAAGACAGAGTGCGGGAGCTCCCCCTCGCTAGAGGCGAAGTCCCAACCCCCGCTTAAACCCAATGTCCTAAGCAACCTGGCGACAGCTATAATTTTTCTCCCGATTTTCGTGACCATTCTAGCACTGCGCCGGAAAGGTGGATGGAAGGAACCGGGAGTTAGGGGCCAGGGCGCTGGAAGCCAGGTATGAGGTGCCAACTCAAAACTCAAAACTTTCATAGTCCCTGCCTCCCAGTTTCCAGTCCCTGTTTACCCATCCACTCATTCACTCCTATCCCCTTTCCCTTTGCTGTGGCATCAATGTTGCGGCAGTAGGAATATCTTCTGGTAGGATTTCCGTCAGCACTTCCCTGGTCAGAGAGGGCAGGACTGCCAGTCGATTGGCCTGCTGCTCAATGGTTTTCTCGAACAGGTTCGGGCCAGGCGGGCGTTACCAAAAGTTCTGTCACGGGCATCATAGAGTTCGGTAAACAGGTGATGTAGCTTTTCGTTGGCAGCTTTGGTGGGTTCAAAGTGGCTGTCCTTGCAGAATTTGTTGAAGATAGCCACCAACTCATCAGGTACATAATCTTTGAAGTAGAAGTAGCGATTGAAGCGAGATTTCATACCGGGATTAGATTCCAGGAAGGTTTGCATTTCATCGGTATATCCGGCAACGATAACTACAAGCCGCTAGCGATAGTCTTCCATTCGTTTGAGCAGCGTGTCGATCGCCTCCTGCCCAAAGTCCTGATCCGAACCTGTTTCCAGGGCGTAGGCCTCATCTACAAACAGCACTCCATCCAGAGCCGACTCCACCAGTTTGTTGACCTTTTCGGCAGTTCCACCAATGTGGGAGGCGACCATCCCGGCGCGATCGGTTTCCACCAGGTGTCCTTTCGCCAAAAAACCCAGCGCTTTAAAGATTCTGCCCATCAGTCGGGCGACAGTAGTTTTTCCGGTTCCTGGAGGGCCGCAAAAAACGGAATGCAGGGATACCGAGGTTTTTGCCAGACCCTGCTGACTGCGTACCTGTTGCACCTTGAGGAAATTGGTCAGCGTCCGGACTTCGTTCTTAATGTTTTCCATGCCGATTAGCTGGTTGAGTTCAGCGAGAACCTTGTCCAGATCATCGTTTTGGAGAGAAAAGTTCCCGTCCACTCCCGCCGCAGGGAATTCAACGGAAGCATCATAGGTGTGCAGCAGTTTCCAGATCAGGGACAGGGCTTCTAAGTCTTGCAAAGTTCTTCTGCCATCGATTTTGACAATGACCTGTGCAAATCGGTAAAGGGCATTGACCACCTGTTCCAGCAGGCGGGTCCCCTTTTCTTCATCCAGCCTGTTCAAGACTGCAGGCAACACGAGCTGGTCTTTGGAGTTTTCGCCGTTTGCCAGTTCCAGAATCAGTCTCAGGCTCTCTTTCTCGTACTGCTGGCGGATTTTGGCGGAAGTGTCCCACTGGTTAATGGCGACATTCAGCTTTTCTCTGTCATCCTCAATCAGGGCGTAGAGAACCAGAAATGCCAGCAGTTCATTCGAGGTAATGTCTCCTTTGCCACGCCCACAAATTTGAACGATTTTTGCCAGGTCTCGCAGAATCGGTTTTTTGTAGTCGCCATCTATCTGTAGTAGCGAAACCAGAACTTTATAGAGGTCACGCGCTTCTCGTTTCACTTCCCTGGTTTGCACAATTGGCTCCTGAATCAATCTCTGGTTGTTCTACGCAGTCCTGAATTATTGGTAAACGAGGGGAGTTGGGAAAGTCTTTCTCTACAGGAAAGCCCTTTCACAATCCAGACAGGATTGCTATGGTTTTCCCAGCTTGCTGGTGAAAGAATAGCGTAGTGACTCTTTCATCTCAAATGAAATCGTGGAATATTGCTTTTGGTTTAGCAACAAGCGAAGCTTATCATTAAATTCTCAGGAGAACCCTTGTTATGCAACAGCCAGGGGACAGCGATGCTGACTGACTATCCCGAAATTATTCAATCTCCGCAAGCGACCCCATTTGAGGAGGCTGACGCGATCGCCACTCGCCTGGCCCACCGTAAAGATGCCTGGCTCCAAATCGGCATTCCTGAACGAATTCGCTGTCTGGAAAAGTGCATTGAACGAGTGATGACCGTTGCAGAAGTTTGGGTCGAGGCGGCCTGTCGGGCAAAGGGGATTGACCCCCAATCAACTCTGGCAGGGGAGGAATGGTATGTGGGTCCAGTTGTTACCGTTTACAATCTGCGACTGTTGGTGAAAGCTCTCCAGGCAAATGGGCAACCCCGCCCGGCAAGATTGAGAACCTGCAATGGGCAAACTATTGCCCAGGTATTTCCCGCCGATGTCATCGATCGCCTGCTGCTCCTGGGTTTCACTGGCGAAGTCTGGATGGAACCGGGAAAGCCCGCAACACAAGGTCTGGTTTACCGGAATCAAGCGACAGCGGGAAAAGTTTGTCTGATCCTAGGGGCAGGGAACTTATCAGCGATCGCGCCAATGGATGCTCTGTACAAGCTATTTGCCGAAGATGCAGTCGTGCTGCTGAAAATGAACCCGGTAAATGAGTACATGGGGCCAATCCTGGCAGCCGCCTTTGAACCCCTGCGGCAGGGAGGATTCCTTGAAGTGGTTTATGGTGGGGCAGAACTGGGCCAGTATCTCTGCCAGCATCCCCAGATTGACACGATTCATATCACTGGCTCTCACCAGACCCATGACACGATCGTCTGGGGTGCCACTCCCACCGAGCAGACAGAGCGAAAATCCTGTTGTCAACCTCTTAATGGCAAACCCATTACCTCGGAACTGGGCTGTGTCACGCCCGTGATCGTGGTGCCTGGTCACTGGTCCCGGGCCGATCTGGCCTTCCAGGCTCGCCATATTGCTGAAATGGTAGTTCACAACGCCAGCTTCAACTGTTGCTCTGCCAAACTGCTGGTGACTGCTAAAGGTTGGCCCCAGCGGGAAGAATTTCTCTCCCTGTTGCAGCGCGAGTTTGTGGCCATTCCTCCCCGCGAAGCTTACTATCCGGGAGCGAAACAGCGCTATTTGAAATTTCTGAATCAGTATCCCCAGGCACAGCCGGTCAATTCTGGCAGTGACACGATTGTTCCCTGGACGCTGATTCCTGATGTGCCTGCTGAAGCAGGGGAATACGCCCTGACCCAGGAAGCCTTTTGCGGTGTATTGGCAGAGGTGAACCTGGAATCAACCAGTGCTGGGGAATTTCTAGCGCAAGCGGTAGAGTTTGTGAATCAAAAGGTGTGGGGAAATCTTTCCTGCACCGTACTGATTCATCCAGTGACGCAGCAAGACTGGGCAACGGAATTTGAGACCGCGATCGCCAACCTGCAATACGGTGCGATTGGAATCAATGTCTGGTCTTCTGTTCTATTTGCAATCCCCCTATTCCCCTGGGGAGCCTTTCCTGGTAACGCGCTGGATGATATTCGTTCCGGTCAGGGGGTGGTACACAACACCTTTCTGTTTGAGCATCCACAGAAATCAGTTCTGTACGCTCCTTTCCGCATCTTTCCAACCCCCATCTGGTTTTCCCGCCATCGAAATCTACGGCAGGTGACAATACAACTCGCCCGGTTTCAAGCCAAACCCGGATGGGGAAGGTTCTTCAAGCTGGCGATCGCAGCTCTGGCGGGATGAATCCTTAAACTCCCAGTGCCCTTTTGGCCGCTTGGAGCAGGTGAATCCGGTCTTCCAAACCGTTATAGCCACCATTAATCACCCGCGTAACGGTACGCACATCATCCCGATCAGCGTCGCCATTGAGTTGTCGGGTGCTCCAGTACCAGCCAGCACTGCGGCTTGCCAGGTCCGGGTCTGCCAGCCGTTTGGGATTGCTAATCAGGTCAACTCCCAGCGCTCTGCCGCATTCCAGGTAGTTGGTTCGCCCCGTAACCTGAATCAGCCCCCTGCCCTTGAACCGGACGCCATCTCCAGGCTCGGTATTGCCAAGGTCGTACCGATATTCGTAGTCTTCACCAGAAGCATACTCTTCGAGAGCATTGAAGCGATCGCTCTCGTGGGCAATCTGGGCCAGGAAATGGGCCTGCCGCAGAGGAGTGTTAATGTTATATTCCACCATTGTCCGGTTCAGTTGGGGAGCCAGTTGTTCGGGCCGACCGGAGGGAGCCTCTGGCGCGATCGCCCGCAGCTTTTCTGGCGTCAGCCAAACCATTTTCGACTCTGGAAAGATTGAAGCATAGGGCTTTTTATCCGCCGGACGGGCGGGCAAATTGCTGAGGGCGCGAATCAGATCATCGACAAGACCATCGATTTCGTTGACGTCTCCCTGGAGTTTATTCCATGCGATTTGAAGTTGTTCGGCTGCCTTTTGCCGTCCTGCCGCAACATCGAGTGTTCCAAAGATACCTGCGTAGGGGGGCTTATCCGCAGGGCGATCGGGCTGGCTATTTAGCTTTCGGATCAGGGCATCAATCATTTCGTCATTTTTGCTGGCGTCTCCCCGTAATTTAGCCATCAAGGCTAACAGCCGAACCAGTGCCTGAAGTCTCCAAATCTGTAGTTGCATGATATACGCACCTTTGCCAGTGAGTGTGTAGAACCGAGCGAAGCAACGTCAGGAGATCCCTGACACTTTGGCTACATTATTCCCCAGATTCCGGTATCGATTGAAACTTGAAGCTTAGTTTTATGTTTTAGAAAGCGGTAGTAGATACAGGAACCAGAAGCTAGGATCCAGAAACCAGAATATGAAGATTTTTTACCCGATCCGTCCGGGCTGTCAGGATGATAGGGGTTGAGGGTGAATAGGGGCTGGAAGGGACTAGGGGCTATGAAAGTTTTGAGTTCCGAGTTCTGAGTTTTAAGGAAGGCAACAGGCCATAGGCCACTCCCCCCCTTCCCCCTCCCACTCCTTTGCCTATCACCTGTCACCTGTCACCTCACTAACAACTAACAACCAACAACTAACAACTGTCTACCCCCTTATGGTTGATTCCCATCTTGCTGATAGGCGGCGTTCGGAACCCCCTGTATTGTGGGTATTGTTGATTGCAGGGTCGGTTTTGTTTCACATGTTGCTGCTTTTGTCGTTGCGACAGTTTTTGATCCGTCTGATTAAGGTTGAGACGGAACCTGCTCCCATTTCTATAGAATTCGTGGAACCTTCTACGATCGCCTCTCAGCCAAAATCGGCAACCTCAAAGCGGGAAGCCCCTCGCCTTACGAGTGAGCAATCCAAGGCAACGGTTCCCTCTCAAACTGCGAATCGGCAGGCGGCGATCACTCCCCAAACCGTTTTTCAGCCAGTTCCAGGCCCAACTCAATCCCCTTCCCCATCAGTTCCATCCCAAAAACGTCCGACTCAGCCACGCAGGAATTCTGCTCCCAGGCAAGAAGGCGATCGCCGCTCTTCATCTCCTCCTCCACGCCTTACCGATAACAAAGGCACTCCAGACTCCTCCCGTCCCCCAGCCCAACCCATTCTTCCTGATCCTCCTGCGGCACACTCCGGTGACCTTCCTGTTCCAGGTAACCCTGCGGCTTCTGGTTCGCCTGAGGCAGGAAATCCATCGCTGCCGGGTATTGATATTTCGGGCAATCGCGGCCAGGGCAGGGGGTTGAAAGTAACGATTCTACGTTTTACCAATGCAAACACTGGCAGAGACGTGACTGATCGTGACTATGAAGTTGCCCGCCCACTTTCCACTTCCCAATCATTTCCAGATATTGCTTATCAACCATCAGTAGAGTTAAATCTCGGCTCTTCCGTTACACTCAAGGTTTTGGTAGACAGGGACGGAAACCCCCAGGAGGTGGATGTGATTGAGGGCAGCCGGGCTGCCGATTATGATGAACTGGCAAGAAGTGTGATTCAAAAGCTTCAGTTTGAACCAGCCCGGCAGGCGGGCCAACCCGTGGATAGCCTGGTTGAGATTGAACTGCGCATTGATCAGCTTTGAAACCTGAAAGCCCAGACAAAAAAGAAACTGTCACCATCTGCGGTGGGGATATTGGTCAAGAGGCATTGTTGAAAAGCAGGATGAATTGAAACGAAGTTTCAAGCATCCAGCAACTTTTTCATCCCCAGATTCAGCAACGCCTCAGTGACAAGATGATTGCACAGTAGACAGATGGGAAACTGGCTAACCAGGGATAGCGATCGCAACTCCAAAACCTGTACTGTATCCCCAGCAAAGAAGGGACTTCTACCAGAACATTAAGGGTTTCTACCACGGCTTTCTGAAAAGCCTTTCCCAAAAGTCAGGTTGTGATGGGTACACGCTACTTTGACTACCCTTTGAGAAGTCAGGAGCCAGGAGCCAGAAGCTAAAATGGCAGACTTTTTGAATCCTGGATCTAAATTCTGGCAATCCTATTCAGGATAAAAGATTTTCTCACAAATTCAGGTTCCCAAATGCACAGAATTGATGTATTTAACCAGAAGAATTTGTGCCGCACTCTCCATTATTGATAGCGAGAAAATCCTGAAAAGATAGCTTTAAGAGAAGAGATTCACAATTCAAATGAAATTGTTCTGGCGATCGCTAGAACAATCAGGTTTATTTCCGGACGACCATCTCTACCAGAAAACTATCTCTACCAGAAATTGTTCAAGAGGAGAGATGGTTTCTGGACCAGTGCCTGACGCTCTCCCCTCAACTCCTTTAAAGTAGGAAACGAATTCTAAGTCCCCTTTCCCATGAGGGTTTAAGAAGGTTTGAATGTCTTATTACAGCTAAAAGAATCTTCAAAAGATTCTCTTAAAGCATCAACCAGTTGAGGGTTCATATTAGCTGAATTTAGCTGAATAGTGCTGAGTTAAAACTGGACAGCATACCCATCCTGTGATACGTCAAGAGGGTTTGATAGCTCATAAATTCTTATTTCAGTAACCTTCTCTTATTCGTTTTTTAAGGATGGCAGCATTTTTCAAATGGAATATTGCGAATGTTCCGGATCGCTAATCATCCTTTGAGAAAGTTTGCTTCGGAGTGGTCTTTTTCTCAACCCAGACAAAGAGGTAAAACGAATGTTTGGTCAATCAAAGCAATATGGTTCGAGTTATCAGAGTTCTTGCGATGCATTTTCTCTGTCTACCACGGATCTATCACGGAAATTCCTCAAAACAACGCTCTCAGAATCTGGAGATCCAATTCTAGGAGGCAGTCTGTTTAGAGCCAGTTCCATCAGAACCCTTGTTACACCAGATCCGGGTAGCACTCTGGGAACAGCCTACAACGTTGGTACCCTGGGAAGCAGCCCCGTTTCTTTATCTGATTCAGTCAGCAGTGGCGATCGCAGCGACATTTACCAGTTCAGTGTCAGCACCAGCGTTAACTTTAGCCTCTCCCTCACCAGAATGACCGCTGATGCCGATGTGCAACTTCTGAGTGGCAGTGGCACAGTTCTCAGTAGTTCGACCAATGGCAGCAGTGCAGATGAGGCCATTAGCCAGGCTTTAAATCCGGGAACCTATTACGTTCGGGTTTACCAGTACAGAGGCAATACCAACTACACCCTCACCCTTTCAGCCACCAGCACAACCTCTCTCCCGATCGCAGCAGCCTTTAACCCCAACTACGGCTATGGACTGGTTGATGCAGCAGCGGCAGTGGCACGGGCGATCGGACAAAGTCCCTTCGCACCCGTTGCAAACCTGGGTGGCAACAACTGGAACCTGGATCAGGTTAACGCTCCCGAAGTATGGGCACAGGGCTATACCGGCCAGGGAATCACCGTTGCCGTCATTGACAGTGGCGTAGACTACACCCATCCCGACCTGGATGGCAACATCTGGATCAATACCCGCGAAATTGCTGGCAACGGGATTGATGACGACGGTAATGGCTTTATCGATGACATCCGGGGCTGGGACTTTGTACAGCGAGACAACACCCCAACCGACCCCAACGGCCACGGCACCCATGTTGCCGGAACCATAGCCGCTGAGAATAACGGCTTTGGTGCAACAGGTGTTGCCTACAATGCTCGGATTATGCCGGTGCGCGTCCTGGATACAAACGGTTTTGGCAGCAGTGCAAACATCGCCGCAGGCATCCGCTATGCCGCCAACAATGGCGCTAGAGTCATTAATCTCAGTCTGGGTGGCGGTGGTCTGTCAAGAGACATTCAATCCGCTGTGCAGTACGCAACGCAACTGGGAGCCGTAGTCGTCATGGCTTCTGGAAACGAAGCCCAAAGCCTGCCGAGTTACCCTGCCCGTCTGGCCATCCAAACTGGAATCGCAGTGGGTGCGATAGACATTAACAAACGGCTGGCGAACTTCTCCAATGATGCCGGACCTAACCCCCTGAGCTACGTAGTCGCGTCAGGAGTCAACGTCTACTCCACCACCCCCAACAATACCTACCGCAGCTACAGTGGCACTTCAATGGCAACCCCCCACGTCTCCGGAGTCGCCGCCCTAGTTCTCAGCGCCAACCCCACCCTGACCCCAGCTCAGGTGACTAGCCTGTTAATTGAAACGGCAAATCCAAACGGGATAGTCGTTTAATAGCCGTAAGGGTTAGTTGTCGGTTGTTGGTTGTTAGTGAAGTGAGGGGTGAAGGGTGAGGCAATAACACTCCATCCCTCTACCCCTCCACCCCATTAGAACTGTTCATCTCCAGGGGAAGGAATACGGTCATCACCTCACCCTGTTGGGGGCGCTGTTTCACAATGAGCTTGCCACCGAGAGCCTGGAACAGGTTTTTAGTGACTGCCAGGTTGAGGCTGAGGCTGCCCGTTTCTGGCTGGAACATCAGCAGTTGCCCGATCGCCTTCAGCAAAGGCTGGTGAACCTGAGCACCAAAGGTAGTGTCCTTCATTTCAGATTCATTCGGGTTAGATTCCAGTTGCAGTTTAAGTTGGCTTCCGGCAGGGGTTACCTGTACTTTAATGTGGCTGCCAGCCGGAAGATTACGAGTGAAACGCTCGATCAAACTAGTCAATGCCTGATCCAGCATGGTCGGGTCACTCACCACCATTGGCATCTTTTGGGGTAATGCCACATCTAGGGTTAATTGCCGCTGGCTGGCCTGTTTCTGCCAGCGGGGAATGCTTTGCTGAAATACCTGCGCCAGGGAGGTGCGAGTAAGGGACATAGCCGCGTGGCGGACAGAGGAGGTTTCTAACTCGACCGCCCGGAAGATTAAGCCAAAGCGATCAATCTGCTCACTACATTCCCGGTCGATTGAATGCAGACGTTTGATCACGTCTGGGGAAAGGTCTGGACGCTTAAGCAGCGATCGCGTCAGAGTGCGGATAGTTGCCAGTGGGGTGCGGATCTCGTGGGCAAGCGCCTTCAAAAGCTCCACTTCTGGATTGGTGGAATCAGATAATGGACAGGTAGGGGGCACCGCCGGCTTGGAAGCAGAATTAACAATTTCCTTGCTCCCTTCCTGGCGAGCATCTGGAGGCGCATCATTCCGTATTTCTTCTAGGGGCTCTGGCAAATGCTCCATCATCAAACGGCTGAACTGCATTACCGTTTGATAGTTGGGCGCAACGGGCGGAAATTTCTGGGTCAGGTCGTCCAGTTGCTCAACCTGGTGGGCATTCATTAGCAGGATGCGAGGACGAATTGCTTCCCATGCCTGCTGCACCACATCAGGCATGAAGGAGAACATAAACACTGGGTCACCCATCAGCGTTTCCCCCAATACCATCACCAGGCTGAACCAAGGCGTTAGTACCAGGCAAAACTGTTCACTGGCCAGAGGGTCATCCGGCAGAAGCGGCAGGGCTGATGTAGTAAGGTTTTCGAGTTTCTGGGAGGAATGATCAACGGATGGTAGTAGTTTGAATGGGAGCCAGGAAGCGGTATGCAGCGAATGGGTGGTCAGTGACCAGGTGGAGACTTTGGTCACCAGGTCAGGATGACTGAGCACAGGAAGCGGCCCCGACAATACCAGTCCGTAGGTTGAATAGGGAACCTCTGGTAGATGGTTGGCGATCGCATATTGAAGCATGACATTAAGAGCAGCGATCGCTCCAGTCCACGCCCGTTCCGCCCGCACCCGCTGTAAGGCCGACCGATTAGTTGCTGAACGCCGCAAACCGTTACCCTCTGCTCCATTTTGGGTAGCAGAAGTATGCTGTACGCTCCACGTCGGGTCATTCAGCGCCAAAATTTCACTCAGGGTTGGCAATAACCACTTAGGCACAACGGTTCACCCTTTACCTGGAGAGAGGATTCCCCACTACAGCAGCGATACACTAGACAACACTACTGAACAGCAGGATAAATTGAAACAAGATTTCAAGTATCCAGCCTCTTCGTCTGAGATCAATATAGCTATAGCCACCAGGCTTAGGACGTGGTGCAGGGGTGGACTCCTGGCTGGGGGCGCAGCCCCCCCCCCCCCC